>NZ_JAGLEJ010000042.1 GCF_023145115.1 Algiphilus sp. | reverse complement strand
CAGTTTTCAGTCGGCGTTGACACGTAGACCATGCACAGGTATTTCATCGATGTGCCTCCGGGCGATCGGAACGGTGCGCCATGCACGGCGAGTGCTGCCCCGCCGGCTCAGCCATCGGGGATCTCGGGCTCGACCAGTCGCGCCAGATACTCGAGTGATTCCTGCCAGCCCAGGTAGCACATCTCCGGCGGAATGATCTCCGGTACGCCGGCCTGGACGATCGTCAGGTCGGTGCCGCAGGACACCGGCTGCAGGGTAACGGTGACCTCGATCTCACCGGGCAGGCCGGGATCGTCGAAGCGGTCGGTGTAGCGCAGGCGCTGCCCGGGGACCAGTTCCAGATACTCGCCGCCGAAGGCGTGCGTGTTGCCGGTCGTGAAGTTGGTGAAGGCCATGCGGAAGCCGCCGCCGACGCGTGCATCGACATGCTCCACGGAGCAGGTAAAGCCGTGCGGCGGAGACCAGCGAGCCAGCGCCGCCGGTTCGGTGAAGGCGCGATAGACCTTGTCGGGCGCGGCGCGCAGGACGCGGTGCAGTCGGATGGTGTTGCCGGGCATGGCGTAGCTCCCAGATGGGTGGACACGGGACAGCCGTTGCTGTCGATCCATCGTCGATCGGACACGTCCCGATTCGACAGGCCACCTGTGCACCGAGTCCGCCTGCGCCGCTGCGAGGCGGGAGGCGCTGCCGCGCGCGCATGCCGGCCCGGGGGCTGAAGCGGGCCGGTCGGGGAGGCGTGGGGCCGCGATCGGGCGCCCGCGCCGGCAGGTGCTCAGTCCCCGGCGCCGCCCTCGGCGAAGCCCATCATGCGGAAGCCGGCGTCGACGTAGGTCACTTCGCCCGTGATGCCGGATGCCAGATCCGAGCACAGGAAGGCCGCGACGTTGCCGACCTCGTCGGCGGTGACGTTGCGCTTGAGGGCGGACATGCCCTCGGCCTTGGACAGCATGCTGCGGAAGCCGCTGATGCCGGCTGCGGCCAGGGTCTTGATCGGTCCGGCCGATATCGCGTTGACGCGGATACCGTCGGGCCCGAGATCGGCCGCGAGATAGCGCATGGTCGACTCGAGCGCCGCTTTTGCCGGTCCCATCACGTTGTAGCGCGGCACGGCGCGTTCGGCACCGAGATAGCTGAGCGTGAGCATGGCGCCCTGGCGGCCTTCCATCAGCGGCAACACCGCCCGCGCGAGTGCCGCGAAGCTGTACGCCGAGATGTCCTGGGCAATGCCGAAGGCCTCGCGCGAGGTGTTGTCGATGAAGCGGCCCTGGAGCGCGTCGCGCGGCGCGAAGCCGATCGAATGCACGGCGATGTCCAGATGGCCGTGCCGCGCGCGGATGGCGTCGGTCAGCGCGGCCAGATCATCGTCGCTGGCGACGTCCAGCGCATGGACGCTGTCGCTGCCCAGTGACTGTGCGAACTCTCGGACGCGGCCCTCGAGCTTGTCGCCCTGATAGGTGAAGATGAGCTCGGCGCCCTCGCGATGCATTGCGCGCGCGATGCCGGCCGCGATCGAGCGGTCGCTGGCAAAGCCGGTGATGAGTGCTTTCTTGCCCTCGAGAAAGGCCATCGGTGCTGTCTCCCTGTCTGTGGTCCGCATGCCCGCCAACGCGGCGGGCTGCAATCAGCTCGGCATGAAGTACATCGGATAGGTCATCGTCACCGTGTCGACGTCCTTGGCCCCGAAGTTCAGGGTGCGGACCCGGGTGAGGATGCGGCTCTCCAGAGACGGATTGTTGAGCTGGCTATCGACGATGCTGGCGCTGGTGACGCTGCCATTGGGGGCAATGGTCAGGCGCAGCGTGACCTTGCCGCGCAGCGACGGGTCCTGGCGCAGGGCGCGGTTGTAGAGCGTGTAGAACGAGCCCTTGTTGCGATCGAAGACCAGCTGGATCTCGTTGAGGCTGCGGCCGGCGGTGCGCTGATTGCCGGTGCTGCCGACCCGCTCGCGCGACGGACCGGCACCCGCCTGCCGCGCGATCGTGGTGCTGGAGCGCTCGCCGATATCGGTGCTGCCTTCGCGGCTGCGGGTCTGTGCATTCGCCGCGGCGCCGCCGGAGCGTTCGCGGGCCGAGTCGGAGATGGAACCACCGCCCCGGCGGCCGCTGTCCTGGGCGCGCAGCACGTCGTCACTGCTGCGCAGCTGGCGGTCGCTGTCCGGTGCGAGACTGTTGTCGCGCAGATCGTTCAGTGCGGCGAAATCGCGCGAGAAGCGTTCGCGGACCTCCTCGCGGGCGCGCTCCTCGGGGGACGGCTCTGGCGGTGCCTCGGGTTCCGGCGGTGCTTCAGCGACCTCGGGTTCCGGTTCCGGCTCGGGTTCCGGTTCAGGCTCCGGTTCAGGCTCGGGCTCGGGTTCCGGGGCTGCCGGCTCCGGCGCGGGTTCCGGCGGCGCCTGCTGGAGGAGGCGCGCGAAGCGCTCTTCGCCGGCGTCGCCGCCGCCCTCCTCGAGACCGGGAATCTGCAGGAACGGGATGACCAGCGCCATCACCAGGAACGGGATCAGCAGGATCAGCAGGATGCGACGGAAGCGGCGATCCGACTCGTCGCCGTACCGTGCGAGCTCGGGGCTGAGGGCGTAGACGCTCACGAGCCCCCCTGTCCGCCGCGGGTCTGCAGCACCGTCAGGGAGACATTGGCGAAGTCGGCCTGCGTGGCGGTCGCCATCACCCGCTTCAGCGCGGAGAAGGGGGTCTCCTTGTCCGCCATGATGTTGATCTCGCCGCGGGTACGACCGCCTTCCTCGTCGCCCTCGATGGGAAGCAGGTCGACATCGCGCTGCAGCGCGGCGCGGAGCGCGGGCAGGGTGGCACCCTCGGCGTTCGCCGCCTCGGCAGCGGATCCCACCGGTGTCACGTTGCCGCTGTACTGCAGGAAGATCTCGTCGCGCGTGATCATGATCACCGCTACCTCGCGCGCCCGGGTATCGGCGATGGACTCCGGCAGGGTCATCGCGCGCGGCGCCGGCAGGACCTCCACCGCCGACGAGTTCACCAGCAGGAAGAACACCAGGATGGTGAAGATGTCCATCAGCGACACGAGGTTGAGCGTGCCGCCACGGCGCTGCTCGTCGGCGCGACGCTCCAGGCGCTTGCCGCGGAAGCTCATCGAACGGTTCACGATGCCTCCGCCGGTGCGGCTTCGCCGATGGCGATGTCGGGGAACATGGGGGCGTCGGGGTCGTCGGGCATGACGCGGACCGCGTCCATGACGCGGACGAGATCCTCGTAGGCGACCTGCGGCTCCAGCAGCAGGGTGATGGTCTGCTCCTGCGGCATGCGCGACTTGACCTCGGCGAGCAGCGCCGCGACGGCTGCGGCATCCACGGCACCGTCACCGGTGCGCGGGATCCGCTGCAGCGGGCCCGAGCCGTCCAGCACGACGGTGGCGTCGGCACGGATCTCGATGCGCAGTCCGGGGGGCAGCGGCGGTTCCTCGCTGTCGGGGCTGGCCGGCTCGGGCAGTGCCAGCTCCAGCACGGCGAGCTGCGAGAACACTGCCGTGATGAGCAGGAACGGCACCAGCACCACCATCAGATTCATGAAGGCGGTGATCTGCAGCTCCGACGACGGCGAGCGCCGGCGTCTGTGCAGCCGGGAAATCATCCCTCGCGGGAGAGCGCGTTGACGAACTTCACCGACGCCATCTCGAGGCTGTCGATGAGGTCATTGGTCTTGGTCGTCAGGAAGGTGTGCAGGAGCAGCAGCGGGATCGCCACCATGAGGCCGAATGCGGTGGTGTTCATCGCGATCGAGATCGACGCCGACAGCAGATTGGCCTTCTCGGCCGGATCGACGTTGGCAACCGCCGAGAAGCCCTGGATGAGGCCGATGATGGTGCCCAGCAGTCCCAGCAGCGTGGCGATGTTGGCGAAGGTGGCGAGATAGTGCGTGCGCTTCTCCAGCAAGGGCGTCACCTCGAGCAGCGACTCCTCCATCGCGCTTTCCATCTCCTGCCGGGAACTGCGCCCGTGGGCGCGCGCCAGGCCGAGGGCGAGGACCTTGCCGACCGCGCTGTTGGAGCGGGCGGCGACCTCGCCGGCCTGCTCGACTTCGCCGCGGCCGACCATGGCCTGGAGCTCTTCCCACATCTTGCGGTTCTCGCGGTGCGCGCGCGTCAGGAAGACCCAGCGCTCCAGCGTGATGGCAAGCCCGAGCACCAGCACGATGCCGATGGGGTACATGAAGGGACCACCGCGGCCGAGAAACTGGAGGATGATGCTGAATAGATCCATGAGCGAAGCGTTTCCTGAGGCTGGAACGGGGGCAGGGCGGGCTCAGTTGCCGGTGTTGCCGGCATTGCCCTGTTGGGCGGCGCGGTGCCGCGTGAGGGCGTCGTAGTATTCCACGAAGCGCCGGAACTGGGTTTCGTCCACCGGCTCTTCGGTGGCATCCACGAAACGGGCGGGGCGATCCATCTGCGGCGTCGGCGACGACGACCGCCACGGGATGATGTACAGCCCGATGGGCGACTCCGAATCGCCGATCACGCTGGTGCCGCCGCCGCCGGAGGATCCGGTATCCACTGCCGGTGCAGCGCCGTCCGCCTGCGGCCGGGATGCCGCCGGCTCGGGGGCCTGCTCCTGGGACTGCGCGCTGAAGCCGCCGCCGCTGGTGTCGAGCGCGGGCCCTTCCTGCGCCCACAGCGCGGCGGGAAGCAGGAGGGAGGCGGCAACGGCGATGGTCGTCGATGTGCGGTTCATGGCGCTATCACGGTTGCTGGGACGGGGCGGACCCGCCTTGGGATGCATTGTCCGCGCCAACAGCGGTGTTGCTGTCAGTGGCGGGACTACGCGACTGTAGGCGTTCTTCGAGACGCGCGATCCACGGCAGCACGCGCAGCTCGGTGCCGTCGCTGGCCTCGTAGGCCGCGCGGTAGTGCCGGACGGCCGCCTGCAGGTCGGCGAGGACTTCCTCGTAGAGCCGACCCAGGTTGACGTGTGCGGCAACGTAATCGGGATCCACGTCCAGCGCTTCCAGCCACATTGCCTCGGCGCTTTCCGGGCGGCGATTCTCGCGATGGGCATGCGCCAGCCAGTTGCGGGCGATGATGTTGTCCGGGTTGCGCTTGATGGCTTCGCGCAGCCACGTTTCGGCGGCCTGGTAGCGCTCCGCGCGCACTTCCAGGATTCCCAGGTTGGTGGGCGGGCCCGACAGGTCGGTACGTTCGCGGGTCAGCGCGGTGAGCACGCGCCGCGCAGCGTCGTTCTGCTCGTTCGCAAGGAAGGCCTGCGCCTGCGCGTAGCGTTCCTCGACGGTGCCTTCCACCGCGGCCTCGGGATCCGGTGTCGGCCGTTCGGGCTGCTCGCTGCGGTCGCGGCCCTCGGAAAGCGGCTCGGCCCGCTTCGGTCCGGTAGCGCAGCCCGCTGCAACCAGCGCGGCGGCCACGATCAACAGCTCAGCGCAGCGCTTCATAGCGATCCTCCAGCAGCGGGCGGCGCTCGTAGCGCGCCGGCACCAGCGATTCCAGCGCCTGCCACGACGCCCGCACATCGTCGTTCCAGATGCCCTGCGGAATGCGCCGCAGGTTGGCTTCGTAGAGTTCGATGGCTTCTTCCTCGAGCGGGAAGGCCTGATCCTCCAGCAGCAGCTGGTATTCGTCGCGCGCTGCGCCGGCGAGATCCGCCGGCGGCTCCGAATCGAGCAGCGCACGCGCGAAGTCGTGATAGACCTTGGCCAGCTCGTGGGTGGCGGCGGGGGTGATCTCCTTGAAGTCGTAGCCGGCGGCACGATTGAGCCGGTTGGCCGCTTCCTGCACGTGGGTCCGGCGCTCCGCCAGACTTTCCTGCAGGGGCTGGGTCAGCCGGGTCTGACGGGCGGTCTCGGCAGCCATGCGGCCGAGTGCCAGGCTCGACTCGGCGGCGAGCAGCTGAGCGTCGGCGCTGTTGCCGGCATTGCCGGCCGCCTGCCGCAGCCAGTAGCGGTAGGCCTCCGCGTCGCGGCCGCGGTTGAGCGCGATCAGGCGGCGCCGGGCCTCGGTGACGCGCGTCGCCGTGCGCGTATCCAGCTCGAGGTAGTTGCGGAAGCCGGTGATCGCCTCGCTGCTGCGGTTGCCGGCGTCGTACAGCGTGGCCGCCTTCCAGGCCGCCTCCTCGCGGACCTCCGCGCTCTCGGTGGCGCGGCCGGCAATGCGCGCATAAGCGCCGGCGGCCGCGGTCGGCTGGCCCGCATTCTCGTAGGCGGTCGCCAGGCGCTTGTCGGCGTCCGCGGCCAGCTCGTGATCCGGATAGCGCGCCTGGAAGCCTTCCAGCACGCGCGCGGCGCCGGCCCAGTCCTCGAGCTCGGCGAGCAGCACGGCGGCGTCGTACTCGGCGTCGGCGCGGATCTCGGCGTTGGGCGTGATGCGTCCGATGCGCAGGTACTGCGCGACCGCGGCGCGCGCGTTGCCGGCGGCCTGCTCGGCCTCGCCCTGTCGGTAGATGCTGAGGGCGAGCTGGTTGGCGACGCGGGCCGCCTCCTCGGTGCCCTGCGTCTGCATGCCGAGCAGATCGAGGTAGGAAGTCTCGGCTTCGGCGTAGCGCTCCAGCGTGAACTCGGCATCGGCGCGCACGCCCAGCGCGGTGCGCACCAGCTCGGGCTCTGCGCCGGCGTCGTTGAGCACCCGTGCCGCAATGGCGATGGCGTCCTCGTAGCGCTGCAGCGCATAGAGATCCTCGGCCGCGCGCGTCAGCACGGCGAGACGCTGCGGATGCTCCGGGAACTGCTCGGCGAACTGCAGGCTCTCGTCCACCGCCTGCTGCAGCGCTTCGGGCCGCTCGGTCTCGGTGGCGGCCTCGGCGGCGTCGTAATAGGCCAGGACCGCGGCGTAACCGGCCTCGGCGCTGCGCGCGTGGGCGGGGTAGTCGTAGGCGGTGGCGTGGAAGGCTTCGGCGGCCTCCAGCGTGCGACCGCCGGCGAGCAGGGTCTCGCCCAGCAGGAAGTGCACCTCGGGTGCGTCGTCGGCGTCCGGGAAGATCTCCAGCGTGCGGCGGTACCAGCCGGCAGCGGTCAGGTAGTCGGCCTGCGCGGCGGGCCACTCGGGGTCGCGGTCGTCCTCCTGCGCGCGCGCATGGAAGAACGACGACAGATTGCCGAGATAGTCGCGCAGCGTCGTCAGCACGGTCTCGGTGGCGGCATCGCCACCCCAGTAGGCGGCGCGCGGGTCGTAGGTATCGACGTAGCGCTTCTGCTCGGCGATGACCTGGTCATCGAAGCCGCCGGCCTCGTAGCTGTCCACCACCGATACCTGGAATCCGGGCGCCAGGCCATGCGAGGGATTGCTGTCCACGAAGGCGCGATAGGCGCCGGCGGCATCGGTGTAGCGCTCGCGCTCCAGCAGGAACTCGCCCAGCGCGGCGTAGACCAGCGGGAAGAAGCGCGGCTTGCCGCGGCGCGCGAAGGAGTCGCTGACGGCCGGACCGCCGCCGAGAGCGGTATAGGAGAGACTGGTCACGCGCAGCACATCGCGCGCCATGTCGCGCTTGGCCTGTGGCACTTCCGCCAGCGCGGCCTCGGGGTCGTGCAGCTCGCCGTCGGGGAGCTCGCGATCGAGGATCGTGAACAGCACCTCGATGGCGTCCTCGTGGCGCGAAAGCTTGTAGAGCGTCCACGCGTACTTGTACTGCGCGGCCTCGAAGAAGGGCGTCTGCCGGTCGAGCGCGATGACCTCCTCGTACTCGCCGGCGGCCTCGTCGAAGCGCTCGGTGGCGAAGAGCAGCTCGGCGCGGCGGAAGCGGCCGTCCGCGGCGTAGGGGCTGTTGGGGAATTCGCGCACCAGCTCGGCGAGGGTGCTGATCGACTCATCGACGCGGCCCATGTTCTGCTGCGCCCGCGCCAGCTGGTAGTAGACGCGGTCGTTGCCGGGGTCGTTCGGGCGCGTGCGCAGCAGCTTACGGTAGAGCGAGATGGCCTCGATCAGTCGGCCCTCGCTCTGCGGCCCGGGCTCGACATCGTCGATCATCACCTGGAGGTCCGCCATGCGGCGCTGGGCCTCGGCGCGGGTGTCCTCGTCCCCGGACAGTTCCAGCAGCTGGCGGTAGTTCTCCAGCGCCATCTCCGGGTTCGGTGCCACGCGCTCGCTGCGCTGCACCTGCAGGTCCTGGTCGGGAGGCGTCTCGCGATCCTCCAGGCTGCGGATGGTGCGGTCCGATGAATCCCCGGTCGCGGCGCAGCCGGCCACCAGACCGGCGAGCAGCGACAGGGTCAGGGTGTGGTGGATTCTGATCATGGGGCGGATGTCTGATCGCGCAGGCGGCGGTCGTAGATGCGCGCGACCGCGAAGCGGGCTTCCAGCAGGTACTGCTCGAGCACGGCACGCTGGTCCTCGAGATCCGATATGGCCAGCTCGCGCACCGATTCGCTCTGCTGCTCGGCAAGCTGCTCGAAGCGGTCCTGCGCGGTGGCGAGCTCGGAAACGGCTGCCGAGTACGCTTCGCGCCGGCCGCGGAACTCGCGCGGCAGGCCGGCCTCGCGCAGCGGCACGGCGGGATGGGATACCGGCGGCACGCTGCGTGATCCCTGCAGCGTCAGGCGTTCGGCGCGCTCCAGACGCAGCGCCGGGAGATCCGAGCGCTGCAGCGACGAGGCGCGCCGCGATACCACCACCGACTGCGGGGGCGGCGGCAGATTGGCCGCGGCGCGGAAGGTGGCGCCGACGTTCTTGCGCAGCGCGCTGATGCGGGCGGCCAGCAGGCGGGCGTCGCGGTAGTTCTTGAGCTGCTCCTGGAAGCGGTGCTCGGCGAGCAGCCGGTTCAGCCAGTAGGTCTCGGGCAGGTCCGGCAGATCGAGCAGGCGCCAGTTGTAGCCCGACTGGGCGTCGGCGTCGCGCCGCACGATGGTGTTGAGCATCAGCGCGCCCTCGACCGATTCGATGCCGTCGTCGATGCGGTCACGCGCCTCCTCGAACACCGAGATCGCGCGCTGGTAGCGCTGCAGTGCCTGCTCGTAGTCGCCCAGCCGGTCGAGGGCGTAGGGGATGGCGAGCATGGCCTCCTGCACGGCCGCATCCATGGGGTCGCGCTTGACCAGCTCGTTCCATACCACCAGCGCGCGCAGCAGCGATTCCTCCTCGTCCTCGGCGATGCCGCTGCGGCGGAACGGGCGGTTCGCGAGCCGTCGGTAGATGTCGGCCTCGAAGAAGCCCGGACGGATCAGCACACCCAGCGAGGCGACATCGCGGAACTCGTCGGACTCGCCGCCATCGCCCACCTCCTGGCGGTCCTGCCGGCCGCCCTCGGGCGCCAGCTCGGCCCAGCCCATGCCGAGCAGCGCCCGGTTGGAGAAGGGCCCGTCGATGCGCACGCGTTCGAACACCGGTTTGGCGGTGCCACCGAGCTGTTCGCGCAGGAAGTGGTAGCCCAGCGTGAGATTGGCCTTGTCGCGCAGCGCGCGCTCGGCGTCGTCGTCGGGTCGGCGCTGCGATATCTCGTCGAGGGCACTGCGGCCCTGGGCCAGATCGCCCGAGTTCAGCAGTGCGATCCCCAGGTTGTAGCGCATGAACGGGGTGTGCTCGCTGCGGTCGGCGGTCTCGCGCAGCACGTCGGCCGCCTCCGAATAGCGCCCCTGTGCCAGCAGCACACGGCTGGTCAGATCCTGCCAGCGCTGCAGGTGTCGGTCCTGGACATCGTTGCGCAGCGCGCGCAGGCGCTGAACGGCCTCGTAGAGGTAGCCGCGCTGGTACTCGAAGGACGCCAGCTCCAGCAGGCCGTCGACCAGGCGGTCGCGGTCCGGCGTGACGCGTTCCAGGCGTGCGAAGGCCCGGCGCGCCGGCTCGAGCATGCCGAAGGCGAGGTAGCTCTCGGCCATCAGCCAGCGGTAGCTCTCGGGCAGCGGCGCGTCGCCGCCGCCGAAGTCGATCTGCTGCAGCTCCACCAGCGCGCCGAAGTTGCGGCCGACGGCGTTGAGGTAGCGCGCGTGCCCCAGGCGCGGGTCCTCCGCGCTGCCGGCTTCGACGCGGGTGATGGCGCCGGTGTCCTCGTCGGCCTGGCCGCCGTAGGCGATCTGGCGCAGCTCGACGGGGCTCGACTCGTCGGTGACCGGGATGATGACGTCGAGCGCCTCGCTGCCCTTGGTGAAGGTGGCGGAGAGCTGCCGGGCGACCGGCCGGCCGGCGTCGCGCGCCTGCATGATGCGGCCGCTGAACTCGATGACGATGTCGTGCTCGCCCGGCTCCAGCGCGACGCGGCTCACCCGCTGCATGGCGTCGTCGGAGAGAGCGCGCGCCTCGTCGAGCTGATAGTCGCGGTCGATGATCTCGCGCCCGTCGACGCGCACGCGCAGGGTCTCCAGCACGAAGCCGCGTGCCCGCTTGTCGACGTAGAGGCTGGTGCGCAGGTACGCCGGGAAGCGCAGCGCCAGCTCCTGCTGGCGGACCGCGGCCTCCTTCTGGAGCAGATCCATCTTGGCATCGGCGACACGCCGATCGAGCTCGACCCGATTCTGGGCGCCCGCTCCGGTTGCGGTCAGCAGCAGGAGAGCAGGCAGTAGAAACAGCCGCAGCATGGCGCCTGCAGTAGAGTTCTGGATCACGTTCCGGTAGGCCTTCGATACGAGGGCAACGACCCTTCGAGTGTAGCAAAGCTGCCGGGCCGCACCCCTTGTGACGGTCCGCTTGCGGCGACTTCCTACAAGTCGGTTCGCGGACTCCCGCCGTGCAGCGGCACGCGGAGTTCGACCCCCGCCCGGATGGATGAGCTCGCCAGCGCGTTCATTTCGCGCAGCGCGCGCGTGCTGGTGCCGTGCCGTACGGCGATGTGCGACAGCGTGTCCCCCCGTTGCACCCGATAGAGGCCGTATTCGAGCAGCGCCAGATCCGAGTGGCGCGCCAGCCTGTGCTCCAGGTGGTCGACGCGGTGCTCCGGAATCCAGACCCGGTGCGGCCCGGATGCCGCGGTGTGGCCGTCGGTCAGCGCCGGATTGAGCGTGCGCAGGTAGTTCGTCGGGGTGCCGATGAGCGGCGCGAGCTCGGCAAGACTGACGCGCCGGTTGAAGTTCACCGGACGGATCATCGGCTGCGCGGGCAGGGCGGGCCGTTGCACGCCGTAGTCATCCGGGTTGCAGGTGGCGCGCACGAAGCCCATGAGCCGGTGGAAATGGGCCTGGGTCTCGGCCGGCAGCCGCAGCTCGCGACGCGTGGTGCCGGCGCCGGGGCGGCTGCCGACGGCGGCCAGCGCGCGGCGCACGCGGCCCTCGCCGGCGTTGTAGGCCGCCAGCACCATCGGCCAGTGCACGAAGCGCTCCTGCAGATACTCCAGATAGTCCAGCGCGGCCCGGGTGCTGTAGCCCACGTCGGCGCGATGATCCATCGCCCCGCCGGTGCGCAGCCCGAAGCGGTGCGCGGTTGCCGGCACGATCTGCCATAGCCCGACCGCCGCCTGCGACGACGCCACCCGTGAGCGGAACCCGCTCTCGATGGCGGGCAGCACCGCGATCTCCACCGGCATGCCGCGCGTGCGCACCTGCTGCAGGATTTCCCACAGCCAGGGCTCGGCCCGGTGCAGCAGGCGCTGGTAGTGCAGTTCCGAGCGCGTGAGATCGCGGGCGGCGCTCTCCACCGCTGCATTGTCGGCCGCGCGCATTTCGGCGCTGGCGCAGAACTCGTCCCAGAGGTCCGGTGCGGCGGTGGCTGGCGTCGCCATGCACAGGGCGAGCAGGCCGCCGAGGAGGCGGCACGGAAAGCGTCGTTCCATTGCCTAGCCCCGGTCCTTCAGCGCGCGCAGTGCGGCGAAGGTGGGCACGCCCGGTTGCACGCGCTCACCGGTGGCGCGCGACACCGCCTCCGCCACGGCCGGGTCGTCGGCGCGCAGGAAGGGGTTGGCACGCTTCTGCTCGCCGATGGTGGTGGGCAGGGTCGGACGGTCGGCGTCGCGGGCGGCACGAGCGGCGGCGTCGATGCGCTCGAGGTCGGCGTTGTCCGGCTCCACGCGCAGCGCGAACGCCAGATTCGCCAGCGTGTACTCGTGCGTGCAGTAGACGGTGGTGTCGTCGGGCAGCGCGGCGAGCCGGCCCAGCGATTCGTGCATCTGTTCGGGGGTGCCCTCGAACAGGCGCCCGCAGCCGATATGGAAGAGGGTGTCGCCGCAGAACACGCAGTCGTCCGCTGCGTACGCAATGTGCCCGAGCGTGTGCCCAGGCACGCCCAGCACCTCGAAGCGCGTGCCGAGCACCTCGATGGTGTCGCCATCGGCCAGTGCCGTATCCAGCGGCGGCATCCTGTCCTGCTCCGCGGCGGGCCCGAGCACCCGCGCACCGGTGGCCGAAACCAGTTCGGCGACGCCGCCGATGTGATCGGGGTGCCAGTGCGTGATCAGGATGTCGGTGAGGCGGTGGCCGGTCTCGTCCAGCCACTTCCGGACCACGGCGGCATCCCCGGGGTCGACCACCGCGGCGGCACCGTCGGCGTGCCACACCCAGAGGTAGTTGTCGCGAAAGGCGGGAAGTGGAATGGCGTCTTTCATACTAAGATGCTGCGCAATGCCCACGTTCCGGTCAATCGGCGAAACGCATGAGTCGAAGGCGCAGCGCGCCGAGGACGCGCGCGCCCGCCGCCGTTCCAGAGCGCGTCATGCGTGGCGCTACAGCCCGCGGCGGCATGCCCTGGAAGCCATGGCCGAGGATGTCCTCGCCAGGCCGCTGGGCGATGTCTTCGGCCGCTGGTGCCTGCAGCTCGGCGCCTGCGAGCGCGACCTCACCGAACGGGCCGCCACCCTGCGTCACGTGCGCTGCGCACCCTGGACCTACCGCGACGGCCAGCTGGTGGCGGACGACTGCATGCTCCCGCTGGCCAGCGGGAGCGTCGATGCGGTGGTGCTGTGCTTCGCGCTGGAATTCTCCGCACGACCGCATCGGCTGGTGCGCGAGGCCAACCGCGTGCTCAACGATCGCGGCATCCTCGTGGTCGTGGGCCAGTCGCCGCACGGCCTGGCGGCGCTGCCGCGGCTGCTCGGCATGTCCGGACGCGCCCTGCCCGCCGGCACCGGACTGGTCCGGCCCGGCCGGCTCCGTGACTGGCTGGATCTGCTCGATTTCGAGGTCGAGGCCCATCACGGCTTCGGCAACGGCTGGCCGTGGCGCGGCGCCACGCGCGGACCGGTGGGGCGCGCCATGGCCGACTGCTACGCACTGGTCGCCCGCAAGCGCGTGCTGCCGTTGACGCCGATGCGCCGGCCTCTCCGCGCGCCACGCGCCGCTCCCGCGCCGGGCGCCGTGGTCAGCAATTTCAGTCGGCGCAACCGGGAGGATGGCGAGGCGGCATGAAGACGGTGGAGATCTATACCGACGGCGCCTGCCGCGGCAATCCCGGCCCGGGCGGGTGGGGCGCCATCCTGCACTACGGCGGTCGCGAGAAGGAGCTCTGCGGCGGCGAGGCCGGCACCACCAACAACCGCATGGAGCTGATGGCCGCGATCGCCGCGCTCGAGGCGCTGCGCGAGCCCTGCACCGTCACGCTGTATACCGACTCCACCTACGTGCGCAACGGCATCACCGAATGGATGGCCGGCTGGCGCCGCCGGGGCTGGAAGACCGCCGACAGGAAGCCCGTGAAGAACCGCGAACTGTGGCAGCGCCTGGACGCCGCCACCGAGCGCCACAGCATCGACTGGCGGTGGGTGCGCGGCCACGACGGCAATCCCGGCAACGAACGCGCCGACGCGCTGGCCAACCAGGGCCTGGAGCGCGCGCAGCAGGAGGCACGGGCATGAGCAGCGGCCGCCAGATCGTCCTCGATACCGAGACCACCGGCCTGGAAACCGCCGAGGGCCACCGCATCATCGAGATCGGCTGCGTGGTCATGGAGCAGCGCCGCGTCGTCGACACGCTGCACTGGTACCTGAACCCCGAGCGCGACATCGACGAGGGCGCCTTCAACGTCCACGGCATCTCGCGTGCCTTCCTCGCCGACAAGCCCCGCTTCGCCGAGCGCGTCACCGAGCTGCTCGACTTCCTGCGCGGCCACGAGCTGCTGATCCACAACGCCGATTTCGACGTCGGCTTCCTCGACTACGAGCTGTCCCTCGCGGGCCTGCCCGAGCGCATCGGCGACATCAGCACCGTCACCGACACCTGGGCGATGGCCAAGCGCAAGCATCCCGGCCAGAAGAACAGCCTGGACGCGCTGTGCAAGCGCTACATGGTCGACAACTCCAACCGCCAGCTCCACGGCGCCCTGCTCGACGCCCAGCTGCTGGCCGAGGTCTACCTCGCCCTCACCGGCGGCCAGGAAAGCCTCGCCCTGCACGCCGAGGGCGACGAGCAGGCCGCCACGCTGCCCCCTGCAGTGCAGGCCCTCGTGGATGCCGCCGGCGACACCCCGCTGACCGTCGTCAGCGCCAGCGACGACGAGCGCGCCGACCACGATGCGCGACTCAACGAGATCCGGGAGCGGGCGGGGCACTGTCTCTGGGTTGAGCACGGCTGATTCCTCGGGCGGTAAACGCCGCTCGCTCATTGCCGGCTGGTAATGTCTCGCCAGACGTGATATCAGGAGCACCAGAAGGGGTATCACTGGACTGGGCAGGGCATGCGTATATCAATATATGAGGTGATATCCGGATTTCGCTCAGTAACACCGCACCCGCGGCTTTGATGGCCACTAGCGTCACCACGCAAGTGGCTGAAATAAGAGAATGGGCATCGGATGCCGCGTTCGGTCTCTCACGGAAGCCTTCGATGTCGTGCGTGGTGTGTCCACCCAAGCAAGTCACGTTGATATGCAGACGGCGCCGTCCTATCACTGTTATGCCCGAAGGGCGCGATGACTTTCGACGCTAAAGAGTACCTTCGGCAGTTCGACCCCTTCCGAGATGAGCACGGCTGGGTAAGGGAACCGCCCGAAGAGTATGCCTTACGAATGCGGGGCGGTCTGCTACAAAACTGGCCCGAAGAGGTGTTGATCGAGTGGCTGCATCGCCACAACGCGGAATCTGACTGCTATGCGTTCCTGGGGTTCGAGAATTTCCGCTTTCGCCACGAACGGTGGTGTCTGGGGGACGTACCTGACCGTGTTGCTTTCCGGGATCCCAGCTTTTGCGATAACTTCGAAGATGTGGAGCGTCGTTCTCAAACGCTCCAAGGAGACTGGCTGGCGCATTTCATGATTGGTGCTGGCACGTGGAACACTTCGCCCGTATTCCTGGACAATCGGAGTCAGCGAATTCTCTTCCCGTCGGGCGAACCGCTCAAGACTCCTTACCATCTCTTGGAAGGGCATCGACGACTTTCGTTCTTGAACGGCCTGAGAAAGAATGGTAAGGCCAATACACACCATGACGTTTGGGTAGTAGACCTTGTGGCCCGTGGCGAGAAATAACAATTGCTTGGAATCGCGCAGATTTCTCGTGATAATATGAGGAGTTAAATGAGTCACTTTGGGTATGCTGACGAGAAGTGTCCGCAGTGCAAGCAACTAGCGTTCGACTGTAGCTGTAGAATTCATAGTGTCGGGCGGTGCATGGTTGCCACTGGGAAATGTAAGTCATGTGGCTTTATTCCACCACCAGCTGAATGGGAGAAGGAATCTGACAAGGACGCTGAGGATTATGGGTGGGATTTTCTTCGAGAGGCCTACAAAGTATGGGGTGGAGAGTAGAACCGCACAACGAGTGCCGCTGCCCACTGGCTGCAGTCGCAATATTCAGGCGAGAATATTGCGGCGGTATTCGGAGTAAGTGAGGTCTGATACGTTCACTATCCTGTTTAGGCGGAAGCCATCAGTGCCTGCCACGAACATTAGCTCGCATTTTTTTCTGAAGAAGCAGTGCGCATGTATATCAAACTTGGCAGCGAATCATGAAGACTATCTTGCTCAAGACTGTGTCCGAGAATGCGCTGGCGCTGTTGCTGGCAATATTTTTAGTGCCGGTAATGATGTTTCTTCGTGACACAATTGATTTCTCATTGGAGCCATTCATGTCCCGAATCACTCCTAGATCATGGGGTGAACTGATTGGAGTGCTATTTGGAGTGGGGTTTTGGATGGGGGTGGGTGGTTATGTTCAATATAAAACAGGGCAGTCTGTTAATGCGCGTTCTATCATAAGATCATGGGGGTGGCTTAGCGGCATACAGTTGCTTTTTTGGGCTGTTATGGCACCGAATGGTGCTGAACTCGGCATAGAAAATAGATTCTACGATAGTGGTGGCATGGCATTTGTCACTGCGACAGATAATGCCCTGTACTTTATTGGATTTATTTTAAGAGATGCTGCCACTCGATCAAATTAGGCTGGTTCGAATATCTGTCAAGATCTTTCTTAAGTGAAGGTAACCGATACTGTGCTGCACTTCGAGCACGTGGATTGCCTTGACGTATTACCGCGACCAGGACATCTGTGGTCTGTCCCTGCCGTGGCGTTCGCAATTGTGGTTATCGAGGTTATGGTCGGCTTCGTGGACGATATAGGTGAACCGTCATTCTGTTTGGTGCTTGCCCTCATGTTGGCGGTCTGGGGCGCTGTTCGGCGGGTGAGCTACCTCGCGAACCGCGAGCGTTGAGGGGCAGGGACGTGTAGAGCGATGAGGTGGTGCGTGGCGCGCAGGATTCAATCCCGATACCGCTTCACCAAGTCCCCGTAGTTCTCGATCCACCGATCGCGCAGGAGGGCCACCACTGCCGCACGCGCTCGCAGGCGGCGAGGTCGAGGGTCACGTTGTGGACGCCGGGCTGGTCGTCGGCTTCACTGCCCCCGGCAGTGCACGCCTTGGTGGATGCCGCCGGCGACAACCCGCTGACCGTCGTCAGCGCCAGCGACGACGAGCGCGCGGACCACGACGCGCGACTCAACGAGATGCGCGAGCGGGCGGGGCACTGTCCCTCGGGCGAGCCCGGGTGATCGATCGGGCGGTGCACGCCGCTCGCTCATTGCCGGTCTGTAGCGTGCCACCGGGCGTGATGTCGAGAACACGGGAGGCAGGTCAACCGGACGATCGATATCCTGGAAGGCACGACTTGCAAGAGGGCTCTTCATTCTTTTGCGGATGCGAACTCGGCCCGCGAAAACCGTGACTACTTCATGTCCCTATAGCGATTTGAGAAGTGCTCAAGGGGAGACCCGCTCAGCTCGGTCCCCTCGGCTCTACGTCAGGTTGTCGTGTTGAATGCCTTGACAGTCACGGCTATATCCGGGAACGCCCGGAGCAACTTCTTGTCCGCCGTTATCAGCGGCTTCGACAGACCTTGTGCCAGGGCCACGAATTCGCAGTCATATGCCGAGCAGCCGCTTTGCTGGGCCGCGGAAAGGACCGAGAGGGAGTCGATTTCGTACTCTCCGCCGGCCATCAGGGCTTCAGCTTTGTGTTGTATCTGGCACGCCGTCGTCAAGTCGACAATATTCTTGCGGACATGCAGCGCCATGATGTTCCGAAGCTCGCTTCGCCAAAGCAGTGGCGCGACCCAGGCGCTGTCCAGTTCAAGGAGGCGCTCCACGTACGGAGTGTCGGGCGTCGGCAAGTACAAATACGCAATGGTGTTGGTATCGACAACGATCACTTGCGGCCTTCGCGCTTGGCCGCGTCGATCTCCTTGGCGGTGATCCGGTCCACCTTTACCTTCTGGCGCAATGCCCGAGCTTCGGCAAGAAGTTCCTGCGCGCCGACTCGACGCGGCATCAGTGCCAGCTCAAGGCAATGGATCAGCTCGCTGTTCAAGCTCCTGTGGTGCGCGTGCGCGGAAGCTTTGAGGTGGTCGTACAGCTTTTCGGGGATGTTCTTTACGGTCAGTGCTGGCATGGCTGGGTGCTGGTCTCACCGGAAGGTTGCATTATGGTGTCCGTATGGTTGCCTCACAAGCCGGGCCAGAGAACGTGCACGTGCACTTCCCGTGCAAGTCGCAGAGCGCGCGAGCACATGTGTGCGAGGTCGGTTGCGGCCTTTCGTGCCGGTTGGAGGGGGGTAGGGCGGGAGATTCATCGCCAAGGGCCCCGGGCGAGGCCGGTGCGCGGACGGTGTGGCTTCGGACCAGCCCTACTGTCGGCGCGCCTCAATCCCTATACCGCTTCACCAGATCGCCGTAGTTCTCGATCCGCCGGTCGCGCAGGAAGGGCCACCACTGCCGCACGCGCTCGCAGGCGGCGAGGTCGAGGGTCACGTTGTGGACGCCGGGCTGGTCGTCGGCTTCGACCAGCAGCTCGCCCTGCGGGCCGGCGACGAAGCTGCCGCCCCAGAATTCGGCGCCGGCGTGCTGCCCGGCGGGGTCGGGCTCGTACCCGCAGCGGTTGGCGACCAGCACCGGCAGGCCGTTGGCGACGGCGTGGGCGCGCTGGACGGTGCGCCAGGCGTCGTGCTGGCGCATGCGCTCGTCGGTGTCGTCGTCCGGGTTCCAACCGATCGCAGTGGGGTAGAGCAGGATCTCGGCGCCGGCCAGTGCCATGAGGCGCGCGGCCTCCGGGTACCACTGGTCCCAGCACACCAGCACGCCCAGTCGGCCGACCTTGGTGTCGATGGGCTCGAAGCCGAGGTCGCCGGGGGTGAAGTAGAACTTCTCGTAGTAGCCGGGATCGTCCGGGATGTGCATCTTCCGGTAGATGCCGGCCAGGCGGCCGTCGGCGTCCAGCACCGCGGCGGTGTTGTGGTACAGGCCGGCGGCGCGGCGCTCGAAGAGGCTGGCGACGATGACGACGCCGAGCTCGGCGGCGAGTGCGGACAGTGCTTCGGTGCTGGGGCCGGGGATCGGTTCGGCCAGATCGAAGCAGCCGGGGTCCTCCTGCTGGCAGAAGTAGCGGCTGCGGTGCAGCTCCGGCAGCAGCACCAGCTGCGCGCCGGCTTCGGCGGCGTCGCGGATGCCCTGGACGCTGCGCGCGAGATTGGTGTCGCGGTCTTCGTCGCAGGCGTGCTGGACGATGGCGACTTCGAGGCGGCGCTCGGCAACGGGCATGGGGCTACTCCGGAATCTGCATGGTGACGCAGTGCAGGCTGCCATTCTGCTGAATGAGCGTGCGGCAATCGACCCCGCGCACGGCATGCCCCGGGAAGGCAGCCTGCAGCCGCGACAGCGCCTCGGCGTCGGCGGGGTCGTCGTAGGTCGGCACCAGCACCTGCGCGTTGGTGATGAGGAAGTTGGCGTAGCCGGCGGGCAGGCGCCGGCCGTCCGCCTCGTCGTACGCCGGGGCGGGCAGCGGCAGCGGGACGAGGCGGTACGGGTTGCCTTCGGCATCGCGCAGCGCGCGCAGCTCGGCCTCCATCGCACTCAGCTCGGCGTGGTGCGGATCAGCTGCGTCCTTGCAGGCCTGGTAGGCGATGGTGTGCGGGTCGCAGAAGCGCGCCAGCGTGTCGATGTGGCCGTCGGTGTCGTCGCCGATGAGGTCGCCGTGTGCCAGCCACAGCACGCGCGCGGCGCCGAAGTGCTCGGCCATCCAGGCTTCCACCGATGCGCGCGTGGCGCCGGCGTTGCGCGCCGGGTCCAGCATGCAGCGAGTGGTGGTGAGGATGGTGCCGGCGCCGTCGCTCTCGATGGCGCCGCCCTCGGCGACGATCGGCAGCGCCTCGCTGGTGCCCGGTAGCGCGCCGGCGGCCGCGAGGGCGGCGCAGACGGCGTCGTCGGCGTCGGCGGTGAACTTGCCGCCCCAGCCGTTGAAGCGGAAATCCAGATGCACCGCAGTACCGTCGCGGAACACGGTGACGGGGCCATGGTCGCGCGCCCAGACATCGTTGCTGGGCAGCGGCACGATGGCGAGGCGCTCGGCGGGCACGCCGGCGGCGATCAGCTCGTCGCGCAGGGCGGGTCGGTCCGGTGGCGCGACGACGAGCAGCGGCGTGCTGTCGGCGATGGCGAGCGCCAGGTGCAGGAACTGCGCGTGCGCTGCGTCGAGCATGGGGCCGAAATCGCCGGCGGCGTGCGGCCAGGTCAGGAGCACCGCCTGCTGCGGCGCCCATTCGGCGGGGAGCGTGGTGGTCATGTCGTGGTCGGCGCCGGGCGCCGCGGCCGTTTCGGGTCAGTTCGCGCCCAGGGTCTCGGTGCGGACCTCGAGCTCGTCCGTGCGCTGGAGCGGCGTCGGCCGGTCGGGCTGTACGGCGTTGATGACGCGGTCGCGCTCGAAGACGACGTAGAAGCGCTCGTAGTCCCAGCGCGTGATCGGCGGTCGCTGGGCGTTGCCGCCGCCCACCTGCTGGTGGCGCCGGGCCGGTGCGCCGAAACGCGCCTCGACCTGCGTCATGGTGGTGCCGCGCTCGGGCAGGGTGACGTCGGGTGCGGTGGTGCCGGCGGGAATGCGCAGAACGTCCGCCGCCGCGACACCGGGCAGGGCGACGGCGAGGGAGAGGATCAGCGATCGTGCGACAGCGGATGCGGACATGATCGATTCGGGCGCGCGGTTCCCGTTCAGGATAGCGCAGGCACACCGGCCGGGACAGCCGCCGTATGGTCTAATCCTCCGCCATGACATTGCCCGTCGAGCTCCTTATCGGGTTGCGCTACGTGCGCGCCAAGCGCCGCAACCACTTCATCGGCTTCATATCGATCGTTTCCATGCTGGGTATCGCGATCGGCGTCATGGCGCTGATCGTGGTGCTCTCGGTGATGAACGGTTTCGAGGAGGAGCTGCGCAGCCGCATCCTGGGCATGGCCTCGCACGCGACCATCGCCGGCGAGGCGGGGCGTCTGGACAACTGGCAGCAGGTGGCCGACGGAGCGCGCGAGCATCCGCGCGTGGAGGCCGCCGCCCCTTACGTCAGCGGCGAGGCCATGCTGCGCGCGGGGAGCCGCACCAGCGGTACGCTCATCCGTGGCGTGCTGCCGGAAGCCGAGGGCGATGTCTCGCGCATCACCCAGTACCTGCGCGACGCCCGGCTCGCCGATCTGCAGCCCGGCGAGTACGGCCTGATGCTGGGTGCCGAGCTGGCGCGCTCGATGGGCCTGCTACCGGGCGACAGCGTCGACCTTATGGTGCCGCAGGCCAGTGTGTCGCCGGCCGGTCTCATGCCACGCTTCCGGCGCTTCACGGTCACCGGCGTGTTCGAGGTCGGCATGTACGAGTTCGACCGCGGGCTGGTCCTGCTGCACATGGACGACGCCCAGGCGCTGCTGCGCATGCGCGGCCAGGTATCGGGCGTCCGGCTCAAGCTGCACGATCTCTTCGAGGCGCCGCGCGTGGTGCGCGAGGTGGCGCAGGGCCTGCCCGGCGTCTATCGCATCTCCGACTGGACCCGCGAGCACGCCAACTTCTTCCGCGCCATCCGCACCGAGAAGATCGTGATGTTCATCATCCTGTCGCTGATCGTGGGCGTGGCGGCCTTCAACATCGTGTCCACGCTGGTGATGGTGGTCCAGGACAAGCAGCCGGACATCGCCATCCTGCGCACCATCGGGGCCACACCGCGATCGATCATGCTGGTGTTCCTGGTGCAGGGCACGCTCATCGGCGTCATCGGCACGCTGCTCGGCGTCGGCGGCGGGCTGGCGCTGGCGCTCAACATCGACGTGGTGGTGCCGTTCATCGAGGCTGCCACCGGGCAGCAGTTCCTGGCCCCGGATGTCTACTACATCAGCGATCTGCCCTCGAAGGTGGAGGGGGACGACGTGTTGAAGATCGGCGGGCTGGCCTTCACCCTCGCGCTGGTCTCGGGGCTGTACCCGGCCTGGCGCGCCAGCCGCACCATGCCGGCGGAGGCGCTGCGCCATGAGTGATGCCGTCATCGCCGCCACCGGGCTGGCCAAGCG
Organism: Algiphilus sp.; assembly: GCF_023145115.1. Lineage (NCBI taxonomy): Bacteria > Pseudomonadati > Pseudomonadota > Gammaproteobacteria > Nevskiales > Algiphilaceae > Algiphilus > Algiphilus sp. Next base: position 34,669 of record NZ_JAGLEJ010000042.1, on the reverse strand, counting down.
TTTCGCGGACGGTCGGCGCACGCTGACCGTGTTCGAGAATGTCGATGTGCGCGTGGCGGAGGGCGAATCGCTGGCCATCGTCGGCGCCAGCGGTGCCGGCAAGTCGACGCTGCTGCATCTGCTCGGCGGGCTGGAGAAACCGGACGACGGCTCGGTGCTGGTGGACGGCACCGACATCGCGCGCCTGTCCGACGCCGACCGCAGCCGGCTGCGCAATCGCGCGCTCGGCTTCGTCTACCAGTTCCACCATCTGCTGCCCGAGTTCAGCGCGCTGGACAACGTCGCGATGCCGCTGCTGCTGCGGCGCCAGTCGCGTCAGCAGGCGCGGGCCACGGCGCGCGAGGTGCTGGACCGCGTCGGACTGGGTGAGCGCGAGGATCACAAGCCCGCCGAGCTGTCCGGCGGCGAACGCCAGCGTGCCGCCGTGGCGCGGGCGCTGGTGACGCGTCCGCGCGCGCTGCTGGCCGACGAGCCCACCGGCAATCTCGATCGCGAGAACGCCGAGCGCGTCTTCGAGCTGCTGCTCGAGCTCAACCGCGAGTACGGCACCGCGCTGGTGGTGGTGACGCACGATGAGCATCTCGCCGCGCGCATGCAGCGCATCCATTCGCTGGACAGTGGCCAGGGCGGCGCGTGGCGCGACTCCCGGCAGGAAGCCTCCCCGGCGCAGTCCTAGCGTTCGGCGCCGGGGTGCTCGGCGTCCTGTGGGCGCCGGCGCTGATGCCGTGGTGGTGGCCGGGACTGGCGCTGCCGGTGGCTCTGGCCGTACCCGCCCGCATCCGCTGGCCGGCACTGTGCGCGCTGCTCGGCGCCGTGTGGGCGCTGTGGCACGTGCAGAGCACGCTCGATGCGCGCTGGCCCGCCGCGCGGCACGGCGAGGACGTCTCGCTGCAGGGCCGGATCGTGGGCCTTCCCGAGACGCGCGGGCCGGACCGGCGCTTCCGCTTCCGGCCCGAGGCCGGCGCGGCGGTGCGGGGTGACATCCGGGTGAGCTGGTACCGCAGCGAGGTCGAGGTAGCCGCGGGCGACTGTCTCGATGTCACGCTGCGCATGCGCACCCCGCGCGGCTCGGTGAGCCCGGGTGCCTTCGACTACGAACGCTGGCTGCTCGCGGAGCGGCTGGTCGCCACCGCCTATGTCCGCGATGCCGCGTTCTGTACCGGCGCGCCGCCGCCGCCGTGGACGCGCCTGCGCCAGGGGCTGGACACGCGCCTGGGGGCGTGGCTGGCCGGGCACCCCGGTCTGGGGCTGGTGCGCGCGCTGACACTGGCCAACCGCAACGGCATCGACGACGACGACTGGCGCGTGCTGCGCGTCACCGGGACCTCGCATCTGCTCGCGATCTCCGGGCTGCACATCGGGCTGGTGGCGGGCCTGTTCCTGTTCCTCGGCCGATGGGCGTGGCGCCGCTCCGCGTGGCTGTGCAGCCGGCTCGCCGCGCCGCGGGCCGGGGTGCTCATCGGCACCATGGCGGCACTGGCCTATGCCGCGCTGGCGGGCTTCTCGGTGCCCACCCAGCGCGCGCTCATCATGTGGGCGGTGGTGGCGGCGGCGCTGTGGTCGGCGCGCTCCGCGCGGCCGTTCCACGTGCTGGCGCTGGCCGGTCTGGCGGTCATGGCGCTGGATCCGCTGGCCGTTCTGTCGGCCGGTACATGGCTGTCCTTCATCGCGGTCGGCGCCATCATGCTGCTGGCCGGCGGGCGCGCGGCGGGAGTGCGTGCGTGGTGGCGCATCCCCCGTCTGCAGGCGGGGCTGCTGGTGGCGCTGGCGCCGGCAACGCTGCTGTTCTTCGATGGCGCCAGCCTGCTGGCGCCCGTCGTCAACGCGCTGGCCATACCGCTGTTCGGGGTCCTGCTGCCCGCGGTGCTGGCGTCGGTGGTGCTGGCCTGGTCGGGGATTGCCGTGCTGCCCCTGGCGTTCAGCGCCGAGGCGCTGCACCTCGTGCGTGTCGGGCTCGGCGTCGTGGCCGAGCACGGCGCCGATCTCTGGGTGCAGGCCGCGCCGTCGGGACCGGCGCTGCTCTGCGCCGGACTGGGCGCGCTGCTGGTACTCGCGCCGCAGGCGGTGCCGCTGCGCTGGCTGGGCGTGGCGTGCTTCCTGCCGCTGATCTGGCCGCGGCCGGGATTGCCGCACGGTCAGGCGGAACTGGCTCTGCTGGATGTGGGGCAAGGGCTCGCGACGGTGGTGCGCACGCGACATCACACGCTGGTCTATGACGCCGGCCCGGCCTGGCCGGGCGGTTTCGACGCCGGCGATGCCATCGTCGCGCCGTGGCTGCGCAGTCACGGCATCGCACGCATCGACCGCGCCGTGCTGTCGCATCGCCACGCCGACCATTCCGGCGGCTTCGACGCACTGGCCCGCGATTTCGACATGGCGCCGGTGCATGGGCGCGGCGATGCGCCGCCCTGCGAGCGGGGCATGCGGTGGGAATGGGACGGCGTGCGTTTCACGGTGCTGCATCCGCGCGACGTCGCGGCCTGGGACATCAACAACGTGTCCTGCGTGCTGCGCGTGCAGGCGGGCAACGACACCGTCCTGATGCCCGGCGACATCGAGCGGCGCGGGGAGCGGCGCCTGGTGCGGACGGCCGATCCCGAACAGCTCGATGTCGACGTGGTGGTCGCGCCGCACCACGGCAGCCGGACCTCGTCGACGCGCGCCTTCGTGCGTGCCACGCATCCGGAGATCGTCCTGGTCGGGGCCGGCTGGCGCAATCGCCACGGGCACCCGCACGGCGAAGTGCTGCACCGCTGGCGCGAGGCCGGCGCACGCCTGCACGTGACCGGGCACACCGGCTCGCTGTGGCTGCGGCTGGGCGCGCCCGACGACGGATTCCGCCTGCGTCGCGCCCGCGACACCGCCCGCATCTGGCGGGCGCGGCCGAGCGTGCCGGTGCGCTGAACGGGGCCCGAGCGCGCGGAACGAGCGCGCCGCAAACGCGAACGGGATCGGAGACGAAAGAGGGGACGTGCGAAAAAGGGGGCGGTATCTTGATTTGTTGGCGCACGGTTGCCGGGAGTCGCAATCCGCCAGCAGAAATCAGTATACTGTCACCAATTTTATCGCAGACGTCAGGAAAGGCGGGGCTGAGAATCCAGGGACGGTGACGGAACGGGGACGCTTCACGCAGCGGGGACAGTATATTGATTCCCGGGGCGCTCTCGACGCATCAGCCGACGAGGCGTCAGGAAATCAATATACGGTCCCCGAACTGTCGGGCTACAGCTTCGTCGGGTTCGGTGCGTCGCCGTAGACTTCGGTCGGGTCGAAGAGCTTGGCGTGCTCGCGGAACTCCAGCGCGCGCTCTTCGCCGCCGTCGCCCACCGGCACCGCGCGGTAGAAGCAGGAGCGGTAGCCGACGTGGCAGGAGGCGTCGCCGGCCACCGAGACGCGCAGCCAGATGGCGTCCTGGTCGTCGTCGATGCGCAGCTCTTCCACGGTCTGCACCAGCCCGCTGGTGGCGCCCTTGTGCCACAGCACCTCGCGCGAGCGCGACCAGTAGTGGGCCTCGCCGGTGGCGATGGTCCGGCGCAGCGCTTCCTCGTTCATGTAGCCCAGCATGAGCACCTCGCCGGTGCCGACGGCGGTGGTGATGCAGGGAATCAGGCCGTTCTCGTCGAACTTCGGCGCCAGCTCGGTTCCCTCCTCGACCTGTTCGACCGAGTTGCGGGAGTGAAAGCGGATGAAATCGGACATCGGGAAGCGGGGCGGGTGGCGGCGGGCGCGTGTTATATCATGCTGGCAGCCATGAGCAAGTTCGCCAGCCAGGCCAGCACCGGAGACCACGGCGGTCGCGCCGCCACCGCCGCGATCGAGGCCGCTTGCGACCGGCGAGGGGTGCGGCTGACGCCGATGCGGCGCGCAGCGTACGAAGAGATGCTGGATCACGCGGCGCCGATATCGGCCTACGAGCTGCTCGATCGCATGCAGCAGAGCACCGGCCGCCGGCTCGCACCGCCGACGGTGTATCGCGCGCTGGAGTTCCTTCTGGACGAGGGCTTCGTTCATCGCATCGAGTCGCAGAATGCCTTCGTGGTATGCGAGCACCCGGGCGAGCGCCACGAGAGCATCTACTTCGTCTGCCGCGACTGCGGCGCGTCGCAGGAAGTGCACAACACCGAGGTGCGCGAAGCGCTGGATGCGCAGGCCGCGACGCTCGGCTTCGTGCCCAAGCGGCAGGTGGTGGAGGTCTACGGGTCCTGCGCGGCCTGCGCGGGCGCTGCCTAGGCCCCCTTCCCGCTGTCGCGCGCTGTGCGTGACCACTTGCCGGGGCCTTGGCCGCCGCAGGAGGCCGGATGCCCGGATCGCGCGTCGCGCGTGTTCCGCCATCACCCGTGCTGGCGACGGGGAGGGGCCTGCGGAAGCACGGGACCAACTTCGAGCAGTTTCTGCATTGTTTCCGTATTGACTTGTATTGCAATGGAAACAATCGGATCCGGTGCGTTATCCGCCGTCCGCGATCGCGCCCTTGTTCACGCCCTCGAAGGCGCGCACCCGCAGCGCGGCATCCGCCGGGATGTCGCCCCGCGCGCGCAGCCGCCCGTGCAGGACGGTGGCGATGCATTCGACCGTGCTGTCGCGGTCGAGCACGTCGACGCAGTGTTCGGGCAGCGCCAGCTCGAAGTGCCCCTCGGGGGCGTCGTAGGCAAACCGGATGCGGCCGTTGGCGCGGGCGGCGATGTCGTCGTGCACGCCCAGATAGATGTCGGTCCAGGCCAGCGCGATCTCGTCCTCCAGGTCCGCACGCCGTTTGCCGTCGGTCTCGATCTCCAGACGGGAGCGGTGGCCGTGCGCGATGCGCTGGCAGGCGCCGTCGTGCTTCCGCAGGCCGTGCACGTACTGGTAGTAGGCGCCGTTGATCGCCTCCTGGCGCAGGTGCAGGCGCAGGGCATGCACCGACGGCGGCATGAGCGGCATGAGCGCCTCGTTGAGCGTGGCGGCGACCGATTCCGGCGTGATCTCGGCGCAGTTCAGCGCCGAGACGGCGCACGGCGGTCCGACGTGCTCGATGGCGCCGAGCGCGCTGGGGAAGAGGAGGCGCACGCTCCCATCGCGGCTCTGCCACTGCAGACCGTCGGCCTGCATCGGAACCAGCAGGGTGTGGTCGATGCTGTCGTCGATGGCCCGCTTCAGGCGCTTCTTGACCGCGCCGAAGTCGAGCACCATCGACTGGTCGTCGAGATCACCCTCCAGCTCGATGTCGACGATCCAGGATTCGCCCACCAGGCCGCGTGCGCCATCGAGGTAGGCGAAGTCCGCGACGGTCAGGTGGTTGACGAACAGGCAGGCCATCTCGATCTCATGCGGTTCCGTGGGTGAGCGCCGCACCCATAGTTTAAGATTGCGCGCCGCATTCCTGCCGCTTTCGCGCCTTCCGCAATGTCTGTCACCACCCGCTTCGCTCCGAGTCCGACCGGCTTCCTGCATATCGGCGGGGTGCGCACGGCGCTGTTCTCGTGGCTGTTCGCGCGCGGGCGGGGCGGGCGCTACGTCCTGCGCATCGAGGACACCGACCGCGAGCGCTCGACGCAGGAGGCGGTGGACGCGATCACCGAGGGGCTGAACTGGCTCGGTCTGGATGCCGACGAGCCGGCGGTCTTCCAGTCGGCGCGCGACGCCCGCTACCGCGAGATCATCGAGCATCTGCTGGCCGAGGGACTGGCCTACCGCTGCTACGCGTCGAAGGAAGAGCTCGATGCCATGCGCGAGGCGCAGCGTGCCGCCAAGGAGAAGCCGCGCTACGACGGGCGCTGGCGGCCGATGGACGGCAGGACGCTGCCGGAGCCGCCGGCCGGCGTCGATCCGGTGATCCGCTTCAGGAATCCGCTGGAGGGGTCGGTGGTGGTCAACGACCTCGTCAAGGGGCCGATGGCCTTCGACAACAACGAGCTCGACGATCTCATCATCGCGCGCGCCGACGGTAGCCCGACCTACAACCTGTGCGTGGTGGTCGACGACATGGACATGGGCATCACCCACGTCATCCGCGGCAACGACCACGTCGCCAACACGCCGCGCCAGGCCAACATCCTCAAGGCGCTGGGCGTCGAGCCGCCCGCCTATGCGCACGTGCCGATGATCCTCGGGCCGGACGGCGTCAAGCTGTCCAAGCGCCACGGCGCGGTGAGCGTTACCGAGTACCGGGCCATGGGCTTCCTGCCCGACGGGCTGCTCAACTATCTGGTGCGCCTGGGCTGGTCCCACGGCGATCAGGAGATCTTCTCGCGCGCCGAGATGATCGAGCACTTCGATCTGGAGCACATCTCCAGCAGCCCGGCCCGCTTCGACATGGAGAAGGCCTGGTGGGTGAACCACCAGTACCTCAAGCAGGCGCCGATGGATGTGCTGCGCCCCGAGCTGGTCTGGCATCTGGCCCGCCTGGGCATCGACGCCGAGGGCGACGCGCGTCTGGACGCGATCATCGACGCCCAGCGCGAGCGCTGCCGCAGCATGGCCGAGATGGCCGAGAAGTCGGCCTTCTTCTTCCAGGCACCCGGCGAGTACGCCGAAAAGGACGCCCGGAAGCACTTCAAGGCGCCCGCCGACGCCGTGCTGGCGGATCTGCGCGCCAGGCTGGCCGATACCGAGTGGCAGGCCGAGGCGCTGCACGGCGTGGTGCACGCCGTGGCCGCGGCGCACGAGGTCGGCCTCGGCAAGGTGGCCCAGCCGGTGCGCGTGGCCGTATCCGGTGCCGCCGTCACGCCGCCCATCGACCAGACCCTTGCCCTGATCGGGCGCGACGTCACGCTGTCGCGCCTCGACACCGCCATCGCATGGCTGGCCGCCCAACCCAGCGAAACCGCATCATGAGCATCGACATCACCTTCCCGGACGGCCGCGTTCAATCCTTCGAGCAGCCGCCCACCGGTCTGCAGATCGCCCAGGACATCAGCCCCGGCCTCGCGAAGAAGGCGGTCGTGCTGCGCGTGGGCGACCAGTACTGGGATCTGAACCGGCCGATTCCGACCAGCGCGAAGATCGACATCATCACGCGCGACCGGCCCGAGGCGCTGGAGGTCATCCGCCACGACGCCGCGCACGTGCTGGCGCAGGCGGTGCAGGAGCTCTTCCCGGGCACGCAGATCACCTTCGGACCCGCGACCGACACCGGCTTCTACTACGACTTCGTCCGCGACGAGCCCTTCTCGCAGGATGATCTCGAGGCCATCGAGCAGCGCATGAGGGAGATCGTGCAGCGCGATCTGCCCATCGAGCGCCATGTCTGGGATCGCGAAAAGGCGATCCGGCATTTCCGCGAGATCGGCGAGACCTACAAGGCGGAGTGGATCGCCGAGGGCATCGGCGCCGACGAGGAGATCACGGTCTACACCCAGGGCGACGACTGGAAGGACCTGTGCACGGGACCGCATCTGCCGTCCACCGGCCGGCTCGGCACCGCCTTCAAGCTGACCAAGCTGTCCGGTGCCTACTGGCGGGGCGACAAGAACAACGCCCAGCTGCAGCGCATATACGGCCTGGCCTTCGCCGACGACAAGCAGCTCAAGGCCCATCTCCACATGCTGGAGGAGGCCGAGAAGCGCGATCACCGCAAGCTCGGCCGTCAGCTCGACCTGTTCCACTTCCAGGAGGAGGCGCCGGGCTCGGTGTTCTGGCACGCCAAGGGATGGGCGGTCTTCCAGACGCTGATCGCCTACATGCGCAGCCAGCAGCAGGCCGCCGGCTATCGCGAGGTCAACACGCCGGACATGATGGACCTGGAGCTCTGGAAGCGTTCCGGCCACTGGGAGAACTACGGCGAGAACATGTTCACCACCGAGCGCGACGAGGACCGCATCCTCGCGCTCAAGCCGATGAACTGCCCGGGTCACGTCGCGGTGTTCAACCAGGGCCTGCGCTCCTATCGCGAGCTGCCGTTCCGGGTGGCGGAGTTCGGCAAGGTCCACCGCTTCGAGCCGAGCGGCGCGCTGCACGGCCTGCTGCGCGTGCGCAGCTTCACGCAGGACGACGCGCACGTCTTCTGCACGCGCGAGCAGATGCATCAGGAGTGCATCAACATCACGCGCCTGACGCTTGATATCTATAAGGATTTCGGATTCGAGGACATCATCGTCAAGCTCTCGACGCGCCCCGAGAAGCGCATCGGAGCCGACGAGCTGTGGGACCAGGCCGAGTCGGCACTGGCGCGCGCACTCGATGATCTCGATCTCGAGTACACCGTCTTCGAGGGCGAGGGCGCCTTCTACGGCCCCAAGCTCGAGTTCGTGCTGCGCGACGCCATCGGGCGCGACTGGCAATGCGGCACCCTGCAGCTGGACTTCAACCTGCCGGGCCGCCTGGACGCCGAATACATCGGCGAGGACAGCGCCAAGCACACCCCGATCATGATCCACCGCGCCATGTTCGGCTCGCTGGAGCGCTTCTTCGGCATCCTCATCGAGCACCACGCCGGCAGTCTCCCGATGTGGCTGGCGCCGGTGCAGGTGCAGGTGGCGACGATCGTCTCCGATGCCGACGACTACGCCCGCGAGCTCTGCGCACGGCTGCTGCGTGCCGGCATCCGCGCCGAGACCGATCTGCGCAACGAGAAGATCAACCTTAAGGTGCGCGAGGCCTCGCTCGCCAAGGTGCCGGTGATCGCCGTGGTCGGCCGCCGCGAGGCGGAGGAGGGCACGGTGGCGCTGCGCCGTCTGGGCAGCAAGGATCAGACGGTGATGAGCGCCGACGACGCGCTGGCCCTGCTGGCCGACGAAGCCAAGACGCCGGCTGCATGATGCTCGACATCGCGCTGCCGATCGTCGGCGGTCTCGCCGGCCTGGTGTTCGCAGCGCACTGGCTGGTGGAAGGCGCAGCCCGCATCGGGCAGCGCCTGGGCGTGTCGGCCATCATCATCGGCCTGACCATGGTGGCCTTCGGCACCAGCGCGCCGGAGCTGGCGGTATCGCTGCGCGCGTCATTGTCCGACTCGGCCGATATCGCGGTCGGCAACATCGTGGGCAGCAACATCTTCAACGTGCTGCTGATCCTCGGCCTCTCGGCGCTGATCCTGCCGCTGGCCGTGCACCGGCATCTGCTGAGACGCGACGTGCCGCTGATGATCGGCGTGTCGGTGCTGGTGTGGGGGCTCGCCTTCGACTCCCGCCTGAGCACGCTCGACGGTGCGCTGCTGGTGGCGATCCTGCTGTCCTACCTCGGTTACCTCGTGCTGGCGGTCCGCCGCGGCCGCGCGGAACTCGATCCGGAAGCCATGGAGGCCGCCGGCAAGAAGCCGCGCGCGCTCTGGGTCGATCTGCTCAGCGTGGTGGCGGGCATCGGCGGACTGGTGCTGGCCGCGGACTGGCTGGTTTCCGGCTCGGTATCGCTGGCCCGGCTGCTGGGCGTGTCCGAGCTGGTCATCGGCCTGACCATCGTCTCCCTGGGAACCTCGCTGCCCGAGCTGGCGACCTCGGTGATCGCCGCCATCAAGGGCGAGCGCGACATCGCGGTCGGCAATGTCGTGGGCAGCAATCTGTTCAACCTGCTCTCGGTGCTCGGGCTGACCGCGCTGATCGCGCCCGGCGGCGTGTACATCAGCCTGCAGGCCATCCAGCTCGACATGCCGGTGATGATCGCGGTGGCGGCGCTGTGCGTGCCCATGTTCCTCATCGGCCTGGAGATCGGACGCGCCGACGGCGCCCTGATGATGGCGCTGCTGACGACCTATCTGGCGGTGCTGGTCGGTGTCGCGCGCGGATTCGAATTCACGCCGCAGCTGGTCTGGCAGCTGTGCGCGGTCATCGGCGTGGCCGTGGTGGCGGTGCAGGGTGTGCAGTTCCTGCGCACCCGCCGCGTGAGCTGACCGCGGCGCGCAGGCAGAATGGTCGGATGCACGCATTGAAGCGCATCGCCATGCCGCTGGTCGTCCTCGCGCTGGCGCTGACCGCGCCGGCGGGGGCGATGGACCCGGAAGCGCCGACCGAGCCGGTGCTACTGCCGGGAAGCGCGCTCGCCCAGGGTGGCCTGGTGCGCGGGCAGGTGGCGCCCGGCACGCGCGTCTGGCGCGGCGAGCGCGAGCTGCAGGTCGATGCCCGCGGCCGTTTCGTCACCGGCCTGCACCGGGACGATCCCGCCGAGCTGGTCCTGCGGCTCCGCCTGCCGGACGGCAGTGAGCAGCGCAGCACCTTCGGCGTCCGCCAGCGCGCGTACGACGAGCAGCGCATCGACGGACTGCCCGGCGGCATGGTGACGCCGCCCGAGGACGTGCTGGCGCGCATCCGGGCCGAGCAGGAGCGCGTCAATGCCGCGCGCAGCCACGAGACCGCAATGGACGCGGTCTTCGAGAGCTTCGTCTGGCCGGTCACCGGCACCATCACCAGCGTCTACGGCAGCCGCCGCATCCTCAACGGCGAGCCGCGCCAGCCGCACTACGGCATCGACATCGCGGCGTCGCGGGGCACGCCCATCCGCGCCACCGCCGCCGGCATCGTGCGCATGGCCGACGCCGACCTCTACTACACCGGCGGCACCGTCATCATCGATCACGGCCATGGCGTTTCCAGCACCTATCTGCACATGGCCAGCCTCGACGTCGCGGTCGGCGACGAGGTGGCGCGCGGCGCGCGCATCGGCACCGTGGGCGCCACCGGGCGCGTCACCGGGCCGCACCTGTGCTTCCGCTACAACTGGTTCGACAAGCGCCTCGATCCGGCGCTGCTGCTGCCCGAGGCGCAACCCGATGACGGGCCCTGAGCGCCAGCGGGGCCGGAGCGCGCTGCGTCAGATCGCGGTGCCGCTGCTCGGTCTCGTCATCCTGTTCGTGGGCTACGGCGTCTACAAGACGCTGACCCCGCCCGCGACACTCGCCGGTGCCGGTGGGCAGCTCGCCGTGTGTCCGCCGCGGCCCAGCTGCGTGTACAGCGGTGCCGGCGAGGCGCGCCACCGGATCGCGCCGATCCGGGTCGAGGGCGACCCCGACGACGTCTGGCGGGAGGTCGCCACCGCGCTGCTGCAGATGCCTCATCTGGAGCGCATGAGTGCCGAGGGCGACTACATGCACGCCGTTTTCGTCAGCCCCATCGTGCGCTACCGCGACGATCTCGAGCTGAAGCTGCGGAGCGACGGCGAGATTGCCGTGCGCTCCGCGTCGCGCTTCGGCTACTACGACTTCGACGTCAACCGCGAGCGCGTCGAGCGCCTGCGCGCCCGGGTGCGCCAGGCCGGCGGGAGCGCCGGTTAGGGGCGTTCCGCGGAACCCCGCGGGCGATGCCGCAGGCCGCGCCGGCCGGTGCCCGCAATGCCGGGTCCCGCCGGGCTGCGGCGTTTTCCTAGGCGCTTTCGGGAATCGCGATGCCCAGGTCGTCCCGGAACTGCTTCTCGGCCGCGGCGGCCCAGCCGCGGTTGGCGATGGGGCTCGCCGGGCTCGGGTGCAGCACGGTGCCGATGGAGCAATCCATGCCCGACAGGGCCGCCTCCGCGCGCTGGCGGGCGAAAGCACCCACGCCGACGACGATGCGCGGGCGAAGCGATTCGACGGTCGCGCGCAGCGCTTCGTCGCAGACCGCGAACAGCGCATCGCGCTCGGCCGCCGGGAGCTTGTCGGGCGTCCGGTTGCGGCCGCTTTCCTCCATGAAGACCAGCGGGCAGTAGTTGGCGACGAAGAAGCGCGCGAAGAAGCGCTCCGGTGTGCCGAAGCGCTCGCGCGCCCAGCCCCACAGGCGCGCGCCGCTGACTTCGGCGCGCCGGCAGTCGAAGCCCTGGACGGGACGCTTGGGATGCGGATCCGCGGGCTGCTTCACATCGCCGGAGATGTCCATCCAGTCCCGCACCAGCGCGATCTCGCCGAACGGCACCCCGGTCTGCGCCATGCCGAAGGGCCCCGGGTTCATGCCCACCAGCAGGACCTCGCGCGTGCCGTCGCCGAAGCGTTGCAGATACTGCTCGTGCGGCTCGCGCGCGTAGTCCAGCGGGTTGTAGACATGCGTGACCGGGGCCGCGAATGACAGGCGGTCGACGGCGTCGGCAAGGGTGCGGCTGATGGCGGTCAGGGACATGCCGGCTCGGAGTCGTTGGGCTTGTGGGCCGGGAGGATAGACGGCGGGGCGGGCGTCTGCCGAGCGCGCCGCGGGAGCGAGCCGGGCGGGCAAGGGCGACGCGTCAGGCCTCGCGCACGCCGCGACGCAGCCAGTGATGCACGAAGGCGAGCTTGGCGCGGGCGGTGTCGGACATCACGAAGGGGTAGAGGTCGGGCAGCCCCATGGCGCGATTGACGTGGTTGACGCCCAGCGTGACCGCCGCCGCCGCCGCGGTCAGTCGCGCCGCATCCGGTTCCGCGTAGGGATCCCAGTCGGTGGCGGGCAGGTCGGGTGCACCGAGGCCGGCCGCCACGAAGCTGTCGGCGATGTCGGTCAGATGCAGCAGGTGCGCCGCGGTCTCCGCCCAGTCCTCGTGCGGATGCGCCGACGCGTAGCCGGTGAGGTAGTGCTGCTCCCATCCCGCGGGCGGGCCGTTGCCGTAGTGACGCCGCAGCGCCTCGCCGTAGTCGGTGCGCTCGTCGCCGAACATGGCACGGAAGGCATCCAGGAAATCGGCGCGCAGGCTCAGTCGCCACCACACCACGTGGGCGATCTCGTGCCGCAGATGGCCGATCATGGTGCGGTAGGGCTCGTTCAGCGCTTCGCGCCGGCTGGTGCGCAGCACCGGATCGGCTTCCGCCACGCTGATCGTCACGACGCCCTGTGCGTGGCCCATGGACACCGGCACCGGTCCCTCGGCCAGCATGTGGAACACCGGGCTGGGGCCGGTGTCCTCCGGCCCGAACCACCCCCAGCGGCCGAGATTGTCCAGCACCCATCGCTTGCCGGATTCCGCCTCCGCCCAGTGCGGGATGGCATCGGGCATCGACGGATCCGGCGCCAGCGTCGTCATCGCGCACGAGCGGCACAGCGCACCCGGCTCCGGCGCCGCCCAGTTGCAGCCCAGCCGGTCGCGATTCGCGCAGAACGCCGCGGCGGTCACGAAGATGCGCGCCTGCGGATCGTAGGCAACCGCCGTGCCGTCCGGGGTGACGAGATTGTCGAACCACAGATGCCCCGGGCCGAGCGGATTGTCGAAGACGTTCATGGCGCGATGCGTGTCCGGTTGCGTGCCGTGCGGGCGGCACGACATGGCTCAGCACTATAGGGCGTCGCCTGCCACTGCATCCGCATTCCGGAACGCGCCGGTTTCGCCGGCACTCTCTCCCCCGAGGGCGGGGGAGAGGGGGATCGGGAAGGCGGTTCCGTGGCCAATGGCCCTCACGCGCTGCCTTCTTCCCTTGGGGAGGAAGCGGGGTCGGACTGAGGGGGTGCGCAGCGCGCGCGGTGTTGCAGCATATACAGGGGACAGTATATTTATTTCTCGGCAATGACGCTCTACCCTCGGTACCCTTAATAAATATACTGTCCCCGTTTCGCGTCCGTCCCCTAAACGGGGGGGCGAACACACATTACCGTGCCGGCTCGCAAGCTCCCTTCTCCCTCCGGTAGAAGGGCTGGGGATGAGGGGGGCGCGAAGCGCGGTGTCGCGTTGCGACTCGCCCGGACACATTGGCTGTGCGCGTCATCGGCCGCCGCAGTCACCACGTTCGATCATCCTGATCTCACTAAGTGACCCTGCCGGGGCCATCCATGGCCCCGGTGTTGAGCGGAGCTGCGACTTGCCGCTGGCAAGTCGGTCGCATTACCCCGGCGGCCAGGAGAGGGCGCGGCCGCCGATGATGTGGAGGTGGAGGTGGAAGACGCTCTGGCCGGCCTCGGCACCGTTGTTGACGACCAGCCGGAAGGCCTCGCCCACGCCTTCGGCCTCGGCGATCCGGTTGGCGGTGAGCATCAGGTGACCGAGCAGGGGCTGGTCCTCGGGTGTGGCGTCGCACAGCCTGGGTATGGGCTTGCGCGGCACCAGCAGGATGTGGATCGGAGCGCCGGGATTGACGTCGCGGAAGGCCACGCAGTGTTCGTCCTCGTGCACGATGGTGCCGGGCAGCTCGCGGTCGATGATCTTCTCGAACAGGGTCTTCTTCTGATCGGACATGCTGGCTCGCCAAGTGGTGGGTGCGGAGCGGCCACAGGGTGGGCCGCCGGAGGCGTTACCATAACGTGACCAGCGCAGCAGTCCCCTTCATGACGCATTCCGCAACACTCCGGCCGATCGAGCCGAGCGACGCCTACCGCCGCCTGTTGCGCTATCTGCGCCCGTTCAAGGTGCCCTTCGCCCTGGCGGTTCTGGCAATGGCGTTGTTCGCCGGCTCCAACGTCAGCTTCATCGGCATGATGCAGCCGCTGCTCGACGAGAGCTTCGTCGAGAAGAACCGCGCCGAGGTGGTCTGGATCCCGTTCGCGATCATCGGCCTGTTCATCCTGCGCGGTGCCTCGAACTTCGGCGCGCTCTACGGCATGGCCTACGTCGGGCGCGGCGTGGTGCGCGACCTGCGCCAGGACCTGTTCGATCACCTGCTGACGCTGCCGGTGATGTTCTACGACCACAACAGCTCCGGCCAGTTGCTGACGCGCCTGACCTACCACGTCGAGCAGATCGCCGAGTCGATCTCCACGGCGCTGACCGCGATCATCAAGGAGGGCCTGACCGTCATCGGCCTGCTCGGGCTGATGCTGTGGCTGGAATGGCGCCTGACCCTGTTCTCGCTGGCGATCACGCCGGTGGTGGCCATCATCATCAACGTCGTGTCCAAGCGCTTCCGCGGCATCTCGACGCGCATCCAGGGGTCGGTCGGCGGGCTGAACCACGTTGCCGAGGAGGTCATCCAGGGGCAGCGCACGATGAAGATCTACGGCGGCGAGGCCTTCGAGCGCGGGCAGTTCCTCAGCGCCAACCGCCACAACCGCAGCCTGTCGATCAAGCTCACCGCCACGCGCGCGATGTCCTCGGGCGTGGTCCAGATCGTCGCATCCTTCGCGCTGGCGGCGGTGGTCTACTACGCCACCACGCCCAGCATGATCGAGGCGCTGACGCCGGGCATCTTCGTGTCCTATATCGGCGCCATGCTGTCGTTGATGAACCCGATCAAGGAGCTCACCCGCGTCAACGAGCGCATCCAGCGCGGCATCGCCGCCGCGCAGGAGATCTTCGGCATGCTCGAGGCCGAGCCCGAGGCCGAGACGGGCGATCTCGCCCCGGCGCGCGTGCAGGGCGCGCTGCGCTTCGAGGGCGTTTCCTTCCGCTACCCCGGTGGGGACGAGCTCGTGCTGCAGGACATCGATCTCGACGTGCCCGCCGGCGCCACGGTGGCCTTCGTCGGCCGCTCCGGTGCCGGCAAGTCGACCCTGCTGTCGCTGCTGCCGCGCTTCTACGACCCGACCGCGGGCCGCATCCTCCTCGACGGCAACGACCTTCGCGACTACCGGCGTCAGGCGCTGCGCACGCAACTCGCGATGGTCGATCAGCAGGTGCGCCTGTTCAATGCCAGCGTCGCCGACAACATCGCCTACGGCCTCACGCCCCGGCCGGACGACGCCGCCATCCAGCGCGCCGCGCAGGATGCCTACGCCTGGGAGTTCATCGAGAAGCTGCCCGAAGGGCTCGCCACCCAGGTGGGCAGCAACGGCGTGCTGCTCTCCGGCGGCCAGCGCCAGCGGCTGGCGATCGCGCGCGCGCTGCTCAAGGACGCGCCGCTGCTGCTGCTGGACGAGGCCACCTCGGCGCTGGACACCGAGTCCGAGCGCTACATCCAGGGCGCGCTGGCACGGCTGATGAAGGGCCGCACGACGCTGGTCATCGCGCACCGGCTGTCGACCATCCGCGATGCCGACCTGATCGTGGCGATGGACGGCGGTCGGGTCAGCGAGGTCGGCACCCATGACGAACTGCTGGCGCGCGGCGGCCTGTACGCAGGCCTGCACGCCATGCAGTTCCGTGAAGAGGACGCGTCGTCGCCCGCGGAGGCCTGATCCGGTGAGCGCGCGCGGGCGGGTAGAGGCGTGGTGCAACGCGCGCTGGTACGGCGAGACCCGGCCGCCGCGCTGGCTGGCGCCGGCCGCGGCTCTCTACGGTGCCATCGCCGACGGCCGCGCGCGGCGCCACGCCGCTGTCGCTCCCGAGCTGCCACTGCCCGTCGTGGTGGTGGGCAACATCACCGCCGGCGGTGCCGGCAAGACGCCGTTGACCATCGCGCTGGCGGCGCTGGCGCACGACGCCGGCCTGCGCGTCGGCATCGTCAGTCGCGGCTACGGTGCCGGCGACGCGACGCCGCGCATGGTCACCGATGCCAGCACCGCCGACGCAGTCGGCGACGAGCCGCTGCTCATCGCCCGGCGCACCGGCGCGCCGGTGTGCGTGGCACGCGACCGCAGCGCCGCCGTGTGCCATCTGGCAGGGCAGGCGACGCTCGACCTCGTGCTGGCGGACGACGGGCTCCAGCACTACCGCATGCGGCGACAGGCGGAGATCTGCGTGGTCGACGGCGCGCGCGGGCTGGGCAATGGCGCGCGGCTGCCCGCCGGTCCGCTGCGCGAGCCGCCCGAGCGTCTGGCGCGCTGCGATCTGGTGGTCATCAACGGCGAGGGCGGGCGCGGCGATGCGCTGGCGCGTGCCGCCAACGCGGTCCGCGTGCGGGCGGTGATGCGCGAGGCAGTGGCGCTGCGCGACGGCGCGCGACAGCCGCTGACGGCGCTGGCCGGCTGTCCGGTGCACGCCATCGCCGGCATTGCGCATCCGCAGCGCTTCTTCGCGGCCCTCGAAGCCGCCGGCCTGCAGGTCACCGGCCACGCCCTGGCCGATCACCAGGCGGCATCACCGGCGCTGCTGGCGACCCTCGGCGACGCGCCGCTGTTGATGACCGAGAAGGACGCGGTCAAACTGCCCGGTGCCGCAGCCGCGGACCGCGACTGGTACAGCGTCCCGATCACGCTGGAATGGTGCGGCGACGGCGCGGAGCGCGCACGGGCGCTGCTTCTGCGCGCGGCGCGTTGCGGCGCCGATCGACCCTAGGAACCAACCCGAGACGACATGGACAAGCATCTGCTGGACATCCTGGTGTGCCCGGTCACCGGCGCCAGGCTGGTGTGGCGGGAGAACGACCAGGAGCTCTGGTCGCGTGCCGCGCGGCTCGCGTATCCGGTGCGCGACGGCATCCCGGTGATGCTCGAGGAGGAAGCGCGCTCGCTGAGCGACACCGAGCTCGCCGAGATCGGCGACTGAGCGTTCTCGTGGACGCGGCATTCGACGTCGTCATCCCGGCGCGTCTGGGCTCGACCCGGCTGCCGGGCAAGGTGCTCGCCGACATCCACGGCAGGCCGCTCATCGCGCACGTCCACGACCGCGCGATGGAGGCGGGTGCGCGCTCGGTGGTCATCGCCACCGACAGCGAGCGCGTGGTCGAGGCCTGCCGGGCCTTCGGCGGCGACGTGCAGCTGACATCACCCATGCACCACAGCGGTACCGATCGCGTGCACGAGGTGGCCACCATCCGCGGATGGCCGGACGACCGGCTGGTGGTCAACATCCAGGGCGACGAGCCGCTGATGCCGCCTTCCGTGGTGGCGGCCTGCGCGGCGCGGCTGGAGGGCGATCCCGATGCCGACATCACCACCTGCGCGCACCGCATCGACAACGGCGAGGACTTCGCCAATCCCAATGTCGTGAAGGTGGTGTGCGACGCACGCGGTCGCGCGCTCTACTTCTCGCGGGCGCGGGTGCCGTTTCCGCGCGGCGGCGATGCCGGCGCCCACCCGCCGGGGGCGCTGCGGCACATCGGGGTCTACGGCTACCGCGTGGCGGCGCTGCGGCGGTTCTCGAGCCTGCAGCCCGGGACGCTGGAAGCGTGCGAGGCGCTGGAGCAGCTGCGCGCGCTGGAGCAGGGCATGGCGATCAGCGTGGCGGTTGTCGACGAGGCCCCGGGCAGGGGTGTCGACGCGCCGGAGGATCTCGAAGCGGTGCGCACCCGGCTGGCGCCGGGCTGAGCCGGGCGCTCAGTCGTTCTTGCGCTTCGCGTTCGCCGCGGCGGAGTCGCGGCCCAGGTTCTTGAGGAACTCGCGCCGCACGGTCCGCCAGATCGGGACGTGCTCCTCGGCCAGCTCGCGCAGGTGGTAGAACGGCTGCTCGGCGCGGCCCAGCATGTGGCGCATCTGGTCCGAGAACTGCTGCTGCTTCTCCAGGAACATCTGCATCGACAGCTCCAGATAGCGGCTGATGCTGCCCTGCATGGGGTCGCCGTAGAAGCGGATGATGTGCTTCAGCAGGTCGGTCTGGAAGATCGGGTCGCCGCCCTGTTCCTGCTCGGCGATCACCTGCAGCAGGATCGAGCGCGTGATGTCCTCGTGGGTGCGCTTGTCGATCACCTGGAACGGGCGGCTGTCCAGTACCAGCTGGCGGATCTCCTCGAGCGTGATGTAACGGCTGATGGCCGTGTCGTAGAGGCGCCGGTTCGGGTACTTCTTGATGACACGCACTTCGCTCATGTTCGAGGCGTCCGCCGGAAAAATGTTGCGGTGCATTATAGAGGTCCGGCGCCGAGCGTACCGGCGTGGCCGAAAATCCCGCTGTCGGCGGTTTCCTCCGTCCAGACGATCCGCTGCGGCGGCACCCGCTGCGCGGACCGTTCGCGCCAGATCGCGACCGCACCGGCGACGATCGCGGCCGGGTCGTCCGCGCGCTCCGCGCCGTCCGGTACCACCTCCAGGATGCGGCAGCACGCGAGCAGGTTGGCGGCCGCGGCACCGGTCACCAGCGGAGCGGCGTGATTCTGCTTGCTGAGCTTGGCGCCGTCGGCCCGCACCAGCAGCGGACCGTGACGACTGCGCGGGCGGGGCAGCCCAAGCGCGTCCAGCACGCACCAGTGCATGAAGGTGGCGTGCAGCAGATCGCTGCCGCGCACGACGTGCGTGATGCCCATCGCCGCCTCGTCGACGGCGCTCGCCAGCGCATAGCCGGGGATGCCGTCGCGTCGCTGCAGCACGAAGTCGCCGATGTCGGCCTGCCAGTCGGCCACCAGCGGGCCGTGCCAGTCATCGGCGAGCTGCGCTCCGCCCGGCGGAACCCGCATGCGCAGGGCGAGGGCACTGTCCGGCGCATCCGTCAGCAGATGCCGGCGTGCGCAATGGCCGTCGTAGACCGGGCCGAAGGGGCCCGCCGGGGCGTGCTCGCGCAGGCGCCGGCGCGTGCAGTCGCAGCCGTAGATCCTGTCGGCCTGCCGCAGGGTGGCAAGCGCCTCGCGGTAACGCGAACCGGCCTGCGACTGCCGGTACACCGGCCCGTCCCACGCCAGTCCGTGGGCGTCGAGCTGGTGCCGGATGGTGTCGGTGTGCGCGGGGTCGCAGCGTGCAGCATCGAGGTCGTCGATGCGCAGCATCCACACCCCGTCGTGCGCGCGCGCGTCGAGGTAGCTGAGCAGCGCGGTCAGCAGCGAGCCCATGTGCAGTGGCCCCGAGGGCGTCGGTGCGAAGCGGCCGCGATAGCCGGACGTGATCGCCATCACGACATGGTAGGGCACGGCAACGGCGCCGGTAGCGCCGTGTTGCTAAGCTAGCGACAGTGATGGACAACGACTCGGTAGGCATGCGGGCGAATCGGGCGCCGGAGACGGCGACAGGCCATTACGCCCCGCCCAAGCGGTGATGCTGCGCGCGATCTGCTTCGATCTCGACGGCACGCTGGCGGATACCGAGCCTCTCGGTCATCGCCCCGCATACAATCGCGCGTTCCGCGACGCCGGTTTGTCCTGGCAATGGACGCCCAAGCTCTACCGCGACCTGCTGCAGCATCCCGGCGGCGGGCGCGAGCGACTGCGCCACTACCTCGACAACTACCAGCCCGACTGGGCGGACAGCGCGGCCATCGAGACGACCGACCCGGAAGAGCTCATCCAGGACCTGCACGCGCGCAAGGCGCGGCATTTCCGCGACCTCGTGCGCAACGGCGAGATCCCGCTGCGGCCCGGCGTCGAGCGCCTGATCGGCGAGGCCAGCGCCGCCGGCATCAAGCTCGCCATCGTCAGCAACGCCAGCCGCGGCACGGTGGCGTCGGTGCTCGGGCACAGCCTCGGCAAGACCATCGGCGAGTCGCTGGACGTCGTCATCTGCGGCGACGAGGGCTTCCGCAAGAAGCCCGAGCCCGACCTCTACATCGAGGCCCTGCGGCGCATGGAAGTGGAGCCGGTCGAGGCGGTCGCGGTGGAGGACTCGCGGCTGGGGCTCAGCGCCGCGCTCACGGCCGGACTGGCGACTGTCGTCACGCTCAACGCCACCACGCGCGACGAGGACTTCTCCGGCGCCGAGCTCATCGTCGACTCGCTCGGCGAACCGGAAGCGCCGACCAGCATGGCGCGGCCGCCGCTGCAGAACGACGGCTGGGTGACGCTCGCCGATCTCCGGGCCGTGCAGGAGCGCCACGCCGAGTCGGCGTAGGTCCGGCCGGCTGGCGCCGGCACCCCCTCAACCAGGCCCTCTCGCCGAGCGCGGGGGAGAGGGGATCAAGCCCGGTCGCCTAGGAGCAGAAGCAGAAGGCCACGGGGGAAGGAGGGGGAGGGGGACAGTATACTTATTCCCCGTGATATGACTCACCACGGGGAAGGGGACAGTATGGAGGGAAGGGGACAGTATACTTATTTCCCCTGATATGACTCTGCAACTGCAGTGCGTTCCAGGAAATAAGTATACTGTCCCCTTTCGTGGGGCCCCCTGTAGTCTGGTCTCCCGTATCCCTGCGGGAGGAGCGCCGGGGATGAGGGCCCGCGCGCCAGCGCGGAGGTCGCGTCAGCGCGCGGCCGGGTCGGCGAAGTACCCGCCGCTGAGTTCGTCCACCACGAACAGCGGGCCGATCAGCAGGAACAGCAGGTCCTTGGCGAAGGAGGGCTTGGCGCCCTCGACCTCGTGGCCGTAGAACTGCACCGCCCACGACGCGACCCAGACGACCACCGAGGTCCACAGCAGCGACAGCGGGCTGGCGTCGATGGCGACGATGCCCAGCACGCTCACCGCCAGCCAGGCGGCCATCACCAGCGCGGCGCGCAGCGACAGCATCAGGTAGAACAGGGCGGCCGGCGTGGCGCCCACGGTGGCGCCGTTGACCCAGTACGCCAGCGGCGCTTCCAGGCCCATCCAGGCGCCCAGCGGCAGGCACCAGGCGATGCCCAGGGTGGCGAAGAAGATCAGCGGCACGCAGAAGAAGTGGATTTTCTGGTTCAGCGGGTTGCGGTGGCTGATGCCGTACTCGTCGAGGTATTCGGTAAGCGTTTTCATGGCCTTAGCGGTTTCACGCATTCGGATGCGCATGCTGCACCCGCACCGGACGACGGGGAATCGTAGATTCTGATTAAGCAGAATGCGGGGTCAGCCGCGCCCCGGCACTGCGTTGGCGTTGGGGTCGTCGTGCCAGGCGGCCGGTGGCAGCGTGCCGTTCCAGCCCGGTGCGCGGTGCTCGGCCGTGACGTGCGTGTAGACGCCGCCGCGGACGTTGAACACCGCCGTCAGCCGCATGAAGCGCGGCGCCACGGCGGCGACGAAGTCGTCCAGCATGCGGTTGGTGACGGCCTCGTGGAAGTGGCCCTCGTCGCGGAACGACCAGATGTAGAGCTTCAGCGCCTTGAGCTCGAGGCAGTGCGCGTCCGGCACGTATTCCAGGTACAGCGTTCCGAAATCGGGCTGCCCCGTCTTCGGGCACAGGCAGGTGAACTCGGGCAGCCGCATCCGGATGCAGTAGTCGCGCTCCGGGTTGGGGTTGTCGAAGCTTTCGAGCTGGCGCGAGGGCTGGGTGGTCATCCGGTGGCGGCGGGTCACGAGGGGCGCTCATGCTAAACCAGCCCAATCCGCACGGCGTGCGTGCAGGCCAACGGGTCGATCCGCGTCGAAGCACTACACTAGTGTAACGACCCCGGATGGTGCACCCGCCGCCGGGCCATGCACCCGACCGTCTCCGGTGACCGCAACTCCGTCGCATGCGTCTGTCCCAGATCAAGCTCGCCGGATTCAAGTCCTTCGTGGACGTGACCACGCTGCCGCTGCCGTCGAACCTCACGTCGGTGGTCGGCCCCAATGGCTGCGGCAAGTCCAACATCATCGACGCGGTGCGCTGGGTGCTGGGCGAATCCAGCATGAAGCAGCTGCGCTCGTCGTCGTCGGAGGACGTCATCTTCAACGGCTCGCGCTCGCGCAAGCCGGTGGGGCGGGCCTCGGTCGAGCTCGCCTTCGACAACAGCGACCAGACGCTGCAGGGGCCCTACGCGCACTACACCGAAGTCGCGGTGCGGCGCGAGCTGACGCGCGACGGCCAGTCGCAGTACTTCCTCAACGGCGCCAAGTGCCTGCGCCGCGACATCGTCGACCTCTTCCTGGGCACCGGCCTGGGCGCGCGCTCCGGCTACGCCATCATCGAGCAGGGCATGGTCTCGCGCATGATCGAGGCCAAGCCCGAGGAACTGCGCCAGTGGCTGGAGGAGGCCGCCGGCATCTCGCGCTACCGCGAGCGGCGCCGCGAGACCGAGTCGCGCATCCGCAGCACGCGCGAGAACCTGTCGCGCCTCGACGACCTCTGCGGCGAGGTGCAGGCGCGCGCCCGCGCCCTGGAGCGCCAGGCCGAGAACGCGAAGAAGTACAAGCGCTATCGCGAGGAGGAGGCCCGGCTCAAGGTCGAGATCCACTTCCTCAACACGCGCGACACCGAGGCCCAGGCCGAGGCCGCCGCCGAGAAGGTGCGCGAGGGCGAGGCCGCCGATCTGCGCGCCCGCAACGCCCTCGACACCGCCCGCAACAACCGCCTGCGCGCCGAGGCGGACCTGGAATCCGCGCGCGGTGCCTTCAACGAGGCGCAGAGCGCCCACTACGCCGCCGAGGCCGAGACCTCGCGCACCGATCAGGCCCTGCGCCACGCCCGCGAGCTGGCCGAGATGCGCCAGCGCGAGATCGCCTCGCTGGACGACGAGCAGCAGCGCGCCGAGAAGCGCCGCGCCGAGGCCGCCGAGCAGGCCGAGCAGGCCGGTACGCGCGAGCAGCAGCTGCAGGCCGAGCTCGACGCCGCCGCCGGGCGCCACCAGCAGGCCGGCGAGGCGCTGGAAACGGCCGAGGCCACCGCGAGCCGCGCGGCCGAGGCGCTGGAGAAGCACGACGCCGACAGCCGCGAGCCGCTGGAACAGCTCACCGGCGAGCGCACGCGCCTGCGCGAGCGCGAGCACGCGCTCAACCAGCTCGACGAGCGGCGCAAGCGCCTGCACGCCGATCGCGAGCGCACCCCGGCGCCGGACCCCGAGGCTCTCGCCGAACGGCGCCGCGCCACCGCCCGGGCCGCCGAGGCCCTGCGCGTCGCCCGCGAAGCCGCCGAGACCGCCGAGACCCACGCCGAGCACAGCGAGCACGCCCGCAACGAGGCGCAGTCCGCGCTCGCCGAATGCCGTGCCGAGCACACCCGACTCAGCAGCGAACGCACCTCGCTGCAGACGCTGCAGGCGGCGGCCCTCGGCGAGGACGACCCCGCGCTGCACGACTGGGTGCACGCCGTCGGCCTTGGCGAGGCGCGGCGCGTCGGGCAGGGCATCCGCGTTGCGGAAGGCTGGGAGACCGCCGCCGAGCACGTGCTGGGGCGCCTGCTGCAGGCGCCGCTGGCGGACGATCTGCAGACGGCGCTGGCCGCCGTCGGACAGGCGCCCGAGGCCGGCGCGGCCGTGGTGCGCACCGGTGGCGACGCCGTCACTGCCGATGCCGGTTCGCTTGCCGCGCGTGTCGACGGCCCGGCGGCCGTCCGCGCGCTGCTGACCGGCATCCGCTGCGCGGATGAAGCCGCTACCGCCGAGCGGCTGCTCGCCGAGCTGGACGAATCCGCCAGCGTCATCACCCCCGACGGCGTGTGGCGCGCCCGCGGCTGGCTGCGCACCCCGCCGCGCGGAGGAGGCGAGGGCGTCATCGCGCGCACCCGCCGGCTCGAGGCCATCGAGTCCGCGCTCGCCGACGAGGACCAGCGCCTGCAGCGCCTGGAGCACGAGGCCGAAGAAGCCGCACGCGTGCAGTCCGAGGCGGTGGCGGCCCGCCGCGCGGCGGCGGCCGAGGCCGAGCGCGCCCGCGAGGCGCACGTCCAGGCCCAGTCCGCCGAGCACAAGGCACAGCAGGAATTCGACAACCGCACCGCGCAGCGTCAGCGCATCGACGAGGCGCTGGCCGAGGTCGAGCGCGACTTCGAGCAGCGCACCGCCGACTGTGCGGCGCTGCGCGAGACGGTGAGCACGCTCGAGGCGCGCACCCAGACCCTGGCGAGCGAGCGCGAGCAGCTCGCCGGCGCCGTGCAGAAGGCACGCGAGGAGCGCGACGCCGCCCGCCGCGCGCTGGCCGAGCTGGAACGCAGCCAGTCCGACCTGCAGGCCCGGCTGGCCGCTGCCCGCAGCGAGGCGCAGTCGGCCGCGCGCCAGGCCGAGGAATCGGCCAACCGCGCGCGCCAGCTCGCCGAGTCGCTGGCCGCCCGCCGCGACGAGCCCGCCCGCGACGCCGCCGTGGAGCAGGCCCAGGAGCAGGTCCGGGTCGCCCAGGAGAAGCAGCAGCAGACGCGCGAGGCCTTCGCCGAGGCGCGCCGCCGCATGGAAGCCGGCGAGCAGGCGCTGGCCGAGACCCGGACGGCCGAGCAGACCGCGCAGGGCGAGCGCGAGCAGGTACAGAACGCGCTCCAGGAAGCCCGCCTGGAGCACGGCACGCTCGATTCACGGCGTCAGACCCTGGCCGCCCGCTTCGAGGAGTTCGGCGTCACCCGCGCCGAAGTGGCCGAAGGGCTCGACGAGAACGCCGATGCCGAGCAGTGGCAGGAGCGGCTGGCGCAACTGCAGCGCCGCATCGAGCGGCTGGGGGCCATCAACCTCGCGGCCATCGACGAGCTCGCCGAGACCCAGGAGCGCGCCGAGGACCTGGCGAAGCAGCACGCCGACATCACCGAGGCGCTGGAGACGCTGGAAGAGGCCATCCGCAAGATCGACCGCGAGACCAAGGCCCGTTTTCGCGAGACCTTCGACAAGGTCAACGAGCGCTTCTCGGCGCGCTTCCCGCGCCTGTTCGGCGGCGGCGAGGCATCGCTGGAGCTGACCGACGACGATCTGCTTTCGGCCGGCGTGCGCGTCATGGCGCGGCCGCCCGGCAAGCGGAATACCACCATCCACCTGCTGTCGGGCGGCGAGAAGGCGATGACGGCGGTGGCGCTGCTGCTGGCGCTGTTCGAGCTGAATCCGGCACCCTTCTGCCTGCTCGACGAGGTCGACGCCCCGCTCGACGACGCCAACGTGACCCGGTTCTGCGACGTCATCCGGGAAATGTCGGCCAACGTCCAGTTTGTCATCATTACCCACAACAAGATCACGATGGCGCTTGCCGAGCATCTGCACGGTGTGACCATGGCCGAGCCGGGGAGCTCGCGCCTGGTGAGCGTCAACGTGCAGGAAGCCGCCAGCCTGGCCGGAGAAGCCGCTTGACTGCACTGCAACTGTCGCTGCTCATTCTCACGCTGATCGCCATCGCGGCGGTCGGGTTCGTCAGCTACAAGCGCAACGAGGCGCCGCGCGAGCGCAAGGCGCCGCGCGTGGACGGGGACGAGGAGCAGCTCGACCTGCTCGGCTCCGGCAGCGCCGCCGGCCGCTTCGACGAATTCGGCGTCAGCGAGCCGCGCCGTGCCGGCACGGCGCGCGAGGAGCCCGCGATTCCGCCCGCGCCGGAAGCGGACCCCGGGACGCAGGCCCCGCCCGCCGCCGAGCCGCGGCCGGCGTCGAAGGAGGAATGCATCGTGTCGCTGTTCGTGCTGCAGCGCGAAGGCGAGGCCATCGCCGGCGAGATCATCCACCGTCAGCTGCACGCCCTCGGCCTCGAGCCCGGCGAGCGCCTGACCTACGAGCGCCGCGTCGGCGGGCAGACCTGGTTCCACGTCGCCAACATGCGCAAGCCCGGCCACCTCGACCCGGGCGAAGCCGACCGCTTCGAGACCCCCGGCCTGAGCCTGTTCGCGCTGCTGGATACCGCCGACGACCCGGTCGCCACCTTCGACGACCTGCTGTCGACCGCCAGCCGCCTTGCCGAATCGCTGGACGCGGTGGTGCTCGACGACCAGCGCCGCCCGCTGGAAGCCGACGGCGCCGAGCGGCTGCGCGCCGAAGTCTTGGACTGGCACAACCGGCAGGCATGAGCGAGCAGGCGCAGGCGCGCGCGGCCGAGCTGCGCGAGACCATCCGCGCCCAC
Source organism: Algiphilus sp. (assembly GCF_023145115.1). NCBI lineage: Bacteria > Pseudomonadati > Pseudomonadota > Gammaproteobacteria > Nevskiales > Algiphilaceae > Algiphilus > Algiphilus sp. Next base: position 8,549 of record NZ_JAGLEJ010000042.1, on the reverse strand, counting down.
GACCGCCGCTACTACCAGGAAGACAGCCCCGCGATCAGCGACGCCGAGTACGACCGGCTCTTCCGCGAGCTGGTCGATCTGGAGCGCGCCCATCCCGAGCTGCAGTCCGAGGATTCGCCCACCCAGCGCGTGGGCGCGCCGCCGTCGGATGCCTTCTCGCCGGTGCAGCACAGCACGCCCATGCTGTCGCTTGGCAACGCCTTCGATGCCGACGAGGTGCGCGAATTCGACCGCCGCCTGCGCGACCTGGTGGGCGGCGAGGCGCTCGCCTACTTCGCCGAGCCCAAGTACGACGGCGCCGCCGTCACGCTGCGCTACGAGCACGGCCGCTTCACGCAGGGCGCCACCCGCGGCGACGGCCGTACCGGCGAGGACATCACCGCCAACCTGCGCACCGTGCGCGACATCCCGCTGAAGCTGGGCGACGACGCCCCCGCGCTGGTGGAAGTGCGCGGCGAGGTCGTCATGCCGCAGCCCGCCTTCGAGCGCATGAACGCCGCGCTGGCCGAGAACGGCGAAAAAACCTTCGTCAACCCGCGCAACGCCGCCGCCGGCAGCCTGCGCCAGATCGACCCCGCCGTCACCGCGCGCCGGCCGCTGTCCTTCATGGCCTATGCGCTGGGCAGCGGCGAGGCCGAGCTGGGCGTGGCCACGCAGGCCGAGCTGATCGCGCGGCTGGCGCAGTGGGGCTTCGTCACCAGCGACTACGCCGCGCGCGTGCAGGGCGTCGAAGGCTGCCTGGCGCACTACGACAAGCTGCTGGAAGCGCGCCACGGCATGGATGTCGCCATCGACGGCGTCGTCTACAAGCTGGACAACATTGCCCTGCGCGAGGAAGCCGGCACCCTGTCGCGCACGCCGCGCTGGGCCATTGCGCACAAGTTCCCGGCCGAGGAGGCCGAAACCGTGCTGGAGGCGGTCGAGTTCCAGGTCGGCCGCACCGGCGCCGTCACCCCGGTGGCGCGGCTGAAGCCGGTATTCGTCGGCGGCGCGACGGTGTCCAACGCCACGCTGCACAACGCCGACGAGATGCTGCGCAAGGATATTCACATCGGCGATACCGTTGTGCTGCGCCGTGCCGGCGACGTCATTCCCGAGGTCGTCCGTGCCCTGCCGGACAAGCGCCCCGAGAACGCCCAACGCGCGCAGATGCCGGGCCACTGCCCGGTTTGCGGCGCCGAAGTCGCGCGCCCGGAAGGCGAGGTCGTCGCGCGCTGCACCAACGGCCTGTCCTGCCCGGCGCAGCGCCACGCCGCGCTGGCGCACTTCGTTTCCCGCCGCGCCATGGACATCGACGGGCTGGGGGACAAGATCCTCACCCAGCTGCTGGACAAGGAACTGGTCGAAACCCCGGCCGACCTCTACCAGCTGGACAAGGACACTCTGCTGGGCCTGGAGCGCATGGCGGACAAGTCCGCCGACAATCTTCTGGCCGCCATCGACAAGAGCCGCAACACCACGCTGGCGCGCTTCCTCTTCGCGCTGGGCATCCCGGATGTCGGCGAAAGCACCGCCCAGGCCCTGGCCGAGCACTTCGGCAGCATCGAGGCCCTGCGCGAAGCCGCCGCGGCCGACGACGGCACGCGCGACACCAAGCCTGCCACCAAGCGCTTCCCCCAGCTCACCGCGGTAGCGGATGTCGGCCCCGTCGTCGCCGCCGAGATCTGCGACTTCTTCAAGGAACCGCACAACCATGCCGTCATCGACGCCCTGCTGGCCGCCGGCATCCACTGGCCCGAGCCCCGAACCCCGCGCGGCGACGCCCTGGCCGGCCTGCGCTTCGTCATTACCGGCACGCTGCCCGACGTCACCCGCGACGCCGCCGCCGCACTCATCAAGAGCCAGGGCGGGGCGGTCTCAAGCTCGGTCTCGAAGAACACCGACTACCTGCTGGCCGGCGAAAACGCCGGCAGCAAGCTGGAGAAGGCGAATAGCCTGGGCGTGACCGTGATCGACTGGGAGCAGCTGCAGACGCTGTTGCAATGAGCTGACCCTACGCGCGGGTTGGCTTTCCGCGCGAGAATGCGGCACGCTGACCGCTGGACAAGCGCTTCGGGGTCGGGGGATGCCCAAGGAGTGGGCACTGGATAGAGCGTCCCATCCACCGTTCCGTGACATACGGGACGGCGTGATTGCGCGGTTATCACAAGCCGGATTGGATGCGCGATGGTGCAGCGATCGAGCCGAGCCGGGCTCCCTGCCAAGCAAACACCCGACGCGAACTATCCCGATCCTTGATCCAACCGCGCGCGCATCGCGGCACCCACAGGCCCGCGCCATACATCAGCGACGCCATCAGATCGTAAGGCGCCTCCAGTCCCGCTATCACTCTCCGTGCCTCGCTGTCCGTAAGCACAACCGGCAGGCGAGACGGTCCCTTCGCACGCGCCGCGTTCCCGATGTCACCCAGTGGTTGGTTCAGAACCTTCGCGTACAGGAACACCAGAGCATTCAGCGCCTGGTTCTGCGTGGCAGCGGCCACGTTGCGCTGCGTCGCCAGCCACGTCAGGAACTGGCGGACTTCTTTCTCGCCCATCTCCAACGGGTGGGTCATGTCATGGAAGCGGATGAAGTACCGAATCCAGTACCAGTAGACCTTCTCTGTACGCAGGCTATAGCGACGGGTCCGGATCACCGCCCGGACCTGCTGCTGCAACCGGGGCTGTTGACCTTGACCATCAACCATGCCTTTCTCACATACTGTACAAACATACAGTATTATCGAGCGAGCAAAACGCTGCAGTCAAACGAATACACGCCGGAGTGGGCGAAGAGACGCTAGGTAGCTGAAAAGAAAGAAAAACCGATGGCGGCTGCGTCGACTGTGCTCCGGAGTTATGAAGCGCGCACGATCATGCAATTATGCAGCGCGCTGTCCAATCACTGTTAGATTTGCGGATTCCTGTATGCCCAGCGAGATTATTAGCTCCCTATCCCATGCGATAAGTATTGCTTACCGACTTAAGGAGGTGTCGGAGAACGTCAAGAGTGCTGAATTCAAGAACCTTCTTGCCGACCTGAGCCTTGAGTTGGCAGATGTGAAGCTAAAGCTAGCGTCTGTACTTGAAGAGAACATCCGTCTCGCAGAGCAGGTGCGCGAGCTTGAAGCAGTAGAGAGCGACCCATGCCCAAAGTGCAGGAAACGAACTTGGGAGTTAGAGGTTAGTAAGCCACATCCAGATCTTGGCGAGCTCGGAGTAGTTATGAGGTACTACAAGTGCACGTCCTGTGGTCATGCAGAGCAAACTACAGTCACGCCATGACGAAATCTAACAAGTCGCTCAAGTACGTTCCGGGCCTGTCGGCCTTGCACCGGACGCAGCAAAGCTGCGCCGCTTAGCTCAGGCGTCATAACCACAAGGAACATGGATGACATATGCACTAATTGACAACGCCTCCCTTACAGCCGTGCAACGGGTAACAGGGAAAATCGTCGTTAAGAACCCGGACACTATAAATGGTGATCTAGTAGCATTGGAAAACTTCGTCCAAGCTATCCTTTTTTATGACGACCTTGTCTGTATTGATAATTACAAGGAAGAGCATAAGGAAAAAAGAAAACAAGAGTTTAATTTTATAAGATTCATATCACCTGAAGAATATCAGTTAGAAGGCCTTTCAGGAAAAGCTAAAGCAGAAGCTAAATTGATTCGGCCTGAAATCCGTGCGGGAGAATTTGTAGATTCAGATTTTCGAGAGCTAGTTGAGTTACTTAAACTCAATATGGTTTGCACATGGGATTTGCGCTCGAGCGTTTATTATTTGACCATGAAAATGCTCGGCCAGCCTAACACGCCAGAGTATGTAAAATATAGTGAACTGAGTTCGGCTATATACAATGAACTTTCGGATGCGGGTGATACATTTGGTCACTGGTCAACAGAAGTTAACCTTGTCGGCTCGGATGGAACTGAATATACGAAAGGAAAAATGGCTGAAGAAGCCAAATCAGCTAGCCGAGGTCATGGTGGTACGACCCGTGCCTTAGACATGTTTATTGCCTCCCTTAATTGGCTTGCTTATAAATCTATTTATTACAGCCTGGCGGCCAATTATTTACGAGCAGATACCTTTCTTCATCCTATCAGGCATGCCTACCAAATCCATTGGTTTAAAAAGACGGGCGCATTTGGCCATGATTTTACTTCAAAACTAATAGCCGCTTTGTCAAACAGACTAACAACATCAGTAGGCGAAATAATTGATAGTGGACGGTCTACAGCAATTTCGCTAGATATTCCAATATTTTCTGCATGGTTGTCAGTTCAGTCTGGCGATGTTCGAAGCGTAGTCAACTCCGCCCTTGAAATTAGAGATGAGCAAATCTTGCAGGATGCAAGAGGACTTCTTAGGGAAATACGTATTGGATTTGATGAAGGGGGAGTCACGCTGGCTAACAAATCTATCCAAAAATGGGAAAGGCAGATTAAAAAGGCAGAGCTTGAGCTAAAATCAAGGTACGGCATCAAGACAGACCAAGGGGTTCAGGGAAGCTTTTTAATGAAAGTATATAATTCTTTTGCGGCATTAGCAGGTCTGCCGCAATTTCCTGAATTTGATTTCAAAGTCCCTTTGCCTAAATTCTTTAATGATAATCAATCTGGGAATTTTTCTACTCTCTTTAAAGATGTCGCTTCTGAACTTGCCTCAACAGAAAGGTTGGGTGGTGTGAGGGACTTAATGGCCGCAAACTTTGTAATAGATGACGAACATTATGTACCACCAAAAACAGAAGCTCCTGAATATCGAAAATATGTCTCCGACTGGAAGTTGCCGATGTAGGTTATAACAATTGGGTCAACCAGTACGCTCCTATCGTCGTGCCTGTTATCCAAAACGTTAGACCCATTGAGCCCTAATTTGCTCGAATGCACATACGCATTGGATAGGAAATATTAGGAATGCAATTCATCACGGACGGCCCTGACATTCCGGATGCACTCTTGCAGGCGCACGAGGATGGCCGCGTGGTGTTCTTCTGCGGTGCAGGAATTTCCCACCCGGCCGGTTTACCGGGTTTCAAGGGGCTTGTAGACCAAATCTACCGGCTGAGCGGGACGGCACTTTCGGACATTGAACGAGAGGCCTTCGAGCGTGGGCAGTTTGATGCCACACTTGATCTGCTCGAACGGCGCCTGCCGGGCCAGCGTCTGGCTGTCCGTCGCGCTCTGGCAAATGCCTTGAAGCCGAAACTCCGCCGCAAGGGTGCTACCGATACACAAGCGGCGCTGTTGCATCTGGCGCGCAGCCGAGAGGGCGCGCTGCGGCTGGTCACCACCAACTTCGATCGCATCTTTCATGTGGCGGCCAAACGCACGGGTCAAGCGTTCCAAGAGTACGCCGCCCCGATGCTGCCCATCCCCAAAAACAGCCGTTGGAACGGGCTGGTTTATCTGCACGGCCTGTTACCCGAAAAGGTGGACGACACGGCCCTGAACCGTCTGGTTGTCACCAGCGGTGATTTCGGCTTGGCCTACCTCACAGAGCGCTGGGCGGCACGCTTTGTAAGCGAGTTGTTCCGCAATTACGTGGTCTGCTTCGTGGGTTACAGCATCAACGATCCGGTTCTTCGCTACATGATGGATGCGCTGGCGGCCGACCGAATGCTGGGCGAAGTTACGCCGCAGGCCTGGGCACTGGGCGATTGCGAATCGGGGCAAGAGCAACGCAAGACAATCGAGTGGGAAGCCAAGGGCGTCACGCCCATCCTTTATAACGTACCTGCTGACAGCTACGATCACTCAGCGCTGCACCAGACTTTGCACGTATGGGCAGACATCTACCGCGATGGTGTGCAAGGCAAAGAAGCCATCATCGTCAAGCACGCCTTGGCCCGGCCACAGGACAGCACGCGGCAGGACGATTTTGTAGGGCGGATGCTGTGGGCCTTGTCGGATAAATCGGGCTTGCCGGCTAAACGTTTCGCCGAATTCAATCCCACTCCTTCGCTTGACTGGCTGCTGGAACCCTTCGCGGATGAGCGTTTCGGGCACGGCGATCTGGCCCGCTTTGGCGTGCCGCCACGCGATGAGGGGGACGCCAAGCTGCGCTTCAGCTTGATTCGTCGGCCGGCCTCCTACGACCGCGCCCCATCCATGCTACTGGCCTCCGGTGGAATCACCGGTAGCCAATGGGATGACGTGATGTTCCATCTGGCCCGATGGCTGGTGCGCCACCTGGACGACCCGAGACTGGTCATCTGGATTGCGGAACGTGGCGGGCAGTTGCACGACCGTTGGCCGTGGCTGATCGAACGCGAGTTGGATCGTTTTGCTTCACTGGAGCGTGATGGCAAGACCTCCGAGCTGAATGAAATCCGCTTGCATGCATCCAAGGCCATTCTTGGCCCCCTGATGCACACCTTGTGGCGCCTACTGCTTAGTGGCCGGGTCAAATCCCCATGGCACGACTCCGATCTGTATCGCTGGAATGGGCGGCTGAAACGGGATGGGCTGACCACCACGCTGCGTCTGGAGTTACGGGAGTTGCTTGCACCCAAAGTGGTCTTGAAGAAGCCGTTTCGCTGGGGTGACGACGACTCGAACAGCACCGACGAGCCTGCGCGGATCAAGCAATTGGTGGACTGGGAACTCGTGCTGGCCGCTGATCACGTGCATTCTGCTCTGCGCGACTTAGCCGACGAGCACTGGACATCGGCCCTGCCGCTCCTGCTGGAGGATTTTCAGCAGCTATTGCGTGATGCACTGGATCTGTTACGCGAGTTGGGTGAGGCCAACGACCACAGCGATCGGTCGCACTGGGATCTCCCGTCCATTACGCCACATTGGCAGAACCGGGCCTTCCGAGACTGGGTGAGCCTGATCGAATTGCTGCGCGATGCTTGGTTGGCAGTTCGCGCGAACGACAGCGTGCGCGCGACACGAATCGCACAGAGCTGGTTTGAATTGCCGTACCCCACCTTCAAACGCCTGGCCTTGTTTGCCGCCAGTCAGGATGGTTGCATCCCGCCCGAGCAGTGGGTGGATTGGCTGTTGACCGATGGGGCGTGGTGGCTGTGGTCCACAGATACGGGGCGGGAGGTCTTCAGACTGTTCGTTCTACAGGCGCGGCAGTTGGCAGAGGGCGCTCAAGAGCGTTTGGAGGCAGCCATCTTGGCGGGTCCACCACGCGATATGTATCGGGATGATCTGGAGCCGGATCGATGGCAAGACTTGGTGGCACGCTCTGTCTGGCTGCATCTGGCCAAGCTGAACACATCGGGCCTCACTCTGGGAGTAGATGCAGCGGCACGATTGGCGGAAATTTCCAATGCCTACCCGCAATGGCAGTTGGCAACCAACGAGCGTGACGAGTTCTCGCACTGGATGAGTGGCACTGGCGATCCGGATTACGAGGACAGCCGAGACGTCGACATTGCTCCCCGCAAGCGGAAGGAACTTGTGCAATGGCTCACCAAGCCGACGCCCGAACGGCGACCTTTCTACGAAGATACGTGGCGTGACGTTTGCCGCACCCGTTTCTTTCACAGTCTGTCCGCGTTATGTGATCTGGCACAGGATGGCGTGTGGCCCGCTGGCCGATGGCGCGAGGCTCTGCAGGTCTGGGCCAAAGAAGGAATGGTGTTGCGCTCCTGGCGATATGCGGCACCGCTGGTTCAGACCATGCCCGATGCCGTACTTCAGGAGATTGCTCACGGTGTAACGTGGTGGATGGAAGCTGCATCCAAATCGATCAACCGCCACGAGGATATTCTGCTGGAGTTGTGCCGTCGCGTGCTTTCGCTGCCGCTGGAAGCTGACCCAGGTTCCCGCATCATCCGTAACGGTATCGAAACCTACGACCCCGTCGGTTCTGCAATCAACCACCCCATTGGGCATGTCACTCAAGCCCTGATCAATCTCTGGTTCAAGAAGAACCCGAATGACAACGATCTGATTCCAGCCGACCTCAAGCCCATTTTCACCACATTGTGCGACGTGCAAGAGGACCGATTCCGCCACGGCAGGGTACTGCTGGGTTCGCGACTAATTGCATTTTTCCGCGTAGACCGTCCGTGGACCGAGCAATACCTGTTGCCGCTTTTCAGTTGGAGTAATCCGGCCGAAGCAAAAGCAGTGTGGGAAGGTTTCCTATGGTCTCCTCGTTTGTATCAGCCCTTGCTAATTGCTTTCAAGCCAGAGTTCCTGGAGACCGCAAACCGCTACGCCGATCTTGGCGAGCATCGGCAGCAATTCTCGGCGTTCCTAACATATGCAGCATTGGGCCCGACCGAGGAATACGCCGCAGATGAGTTCCGATCCGCGATTGGCGAGCTTCCACAAGAAGGCCTGGAGGAATCCGCGCAGGCGCTCTCCCAGGCGCTTGAAGGTGCAGCCGATCAGCGTGAGGACTACTGGAAAAACCGTGTCCAGCCGTTCTGGCAACAGATCTGGCCAAAGTCCCGCGACTTGGCCACCCCGCGAATCGCCGAGTCCTTGGCCCGGTTGGTCATTGCTGCCCGAGGCGAGTTTCCGGCGGCCTTGGCTGCGGTGCAGGACTGGCTGCAACCCATTGAACACCCTAACTAGTCGCCCCTGAACAATCCGCAA
>NZ_JAGLEJ010000041.1 GCF_023145115.1 Algiphilus sp. | reverse complement strand
TACACCACGGCTAGGGACACGACCTCCGCCACGGATGGCGGCACCGAACATCGGCGCCGAGTTGTGGAATAATGCGCGGCGATTCGAGGCGTAGCACAGCCTGGGTTCGACCCGACCGAATGCCCGGTGGGCATTCGCAGCGGGTTGGACGCTCGGGCCAGGACGGCCCGAGCAGGATCACTTTGCGAGGCAGGAGCCGAGCTTAGTGATCGCGGCCAAGCTGGCATCGGTATAGAATTGAGCTACCAATCGGGGCGTAGCGCAGCCTGGTAGCGCACCTGCATGGGGTGCAGGTGGTCGCAGGTTCAAATCCTGCCGCCCCGACCAATCCGAGACGAAGCCGCCCGCCGGGCGGCTTCGTCGTTCCGGGCCTCAGAAGTTGTATTCCACGTGCAGCGACAGATGGTCGCGATCCTGCAGCAGGCCGACCCGGTCGCTGCTGCCGCTCATGAAGTAGCCCTGGTACAGCGCGCGGGCCCGGAGGCCCTGCGTGAAGGTGATCTCGGTGCCGGCGAGCACCTGCATGCGGCCCTCGACGAAGTTCTGCGCGGGTGTCGGGGCGACGCCGGCCACATCGTGGAAGAAGCCCACGATGGGGTTGAAGGTCCAGCCGAAGAGCAGGTTGTTGTACTGCGACTGCACGAAGATGCGGTAGCCGGTGGAGAAGGCATCCGCGAAGCAGCCGCGGGCCTGTGTCGGGTTGAGGCGCCGCGAATCCGGCTGGCCGTCCGGTGTGCCGGTGCCGTCGGCCCCGGGGCTGGCGTGCGTGCAGTTGGGGCCGCCGCCCTCGAGCTGGAGACGTTCGCGGGAGGGCATGTTCTGCACCCAGGTGAAGCCGGTCTCGGTAAGCAGGATGATCTGGTCGGCACCGAACCAGTTGCTCTTCGAGAAGACCCGGATTCCGGTCAGTCCGAGCTGGTGCACCCTGCGGCGGACATAGCCGCGAATGAGGTCGTTCGCCTCCACCGGACGCCCGCGGAAGCGGGTCTGGAGGAAGTCCGGGACGGCATTGCGTGCGCTGGGCAGGAGCGCGATGCCGAAGTTGATGTCCGCTTCAGGCAGCGTCGGTTGAATGCCGGCGAAGATGATGTCCGCCAGCGACACCAGCAGGGGCTGGTTCGGCCGGTAGACGTACTCGCCGGCGAGCGACCAGCGGCCGACCTGGGTGTTGAATGCCATACCGAACATCCGGATGTCTTCCGGGTAGTCGATGAAGGCCTTCAGGGTTTCCAGCGGCAGGGGCTCGCGTCCTTCGCCCGGGATCGCCGTCGAGAGTACCTGGCCGAGCGCGCTCGACCCGTTGCCGCCACCGCAGGAGAGCAGGGCGGTGACGGCCTGCACGCTGACATCGTCGAAGGTGAGTCCCGGAAGCTGCGCGCCCACCGAGCTCAGCAGGTCGTCGACCAGCGCGATGTCGCTCGAGCTGGGGAGGTCGCCGCCGGCGGCGTCACGGAAGCACGAGCGGTCGGTAGCGAACACGCTCGCGTAGGGCAGGCGGGCGTGGTAGTTCATGGCGTAGAAGCCGAGCTCGGTGCCGCCGTTGAGGTTCTCGGCGTACCAGCTCAGGCGTCCGCCGAACTGACCGTGATCGCGTGGCTCGCCGAAGCGCTCGTCGACCGGCACATTGAGCGCGGTGCTGGAGAACAGGCGCGGAATGGGGCCCTTGAAGCCGCCGACGAACAGCGGGTCCTCGGAGACCTGCCCGAGACCGATGACGGCATACGGCCCACCGCCGGCGATGTCGTTGGTCGAGAAGAAGCTGCCCGCCGCCGCCGGTTCGGCGGCTTCCCAGTCGTACTGGTAGACCAGTTCCAGCGATACCGTCGGGGTGATCTCGCCCGACAGCACGGCGAGTCCGCTGGGCCGGAACACGCTGGCGATGTCCGAACCCGGAAAGTTGAGCCGGTTCTGGTCCGGCGGATTGAGCTGGTCGAGGCTGCCCAGCGCGAGGAAGGTGGATTCTCCCCAGCGCACCCGCTGCTGGCCGACGGAGAGGGTCAGATAGGTGTCGGCGATCTCGAAGGGGTAGGTCAGCTTGGCTTCGAGCAGATCGAGGCTGTAGCCGACGCGCCGTTCGAGCTTCTGGCTGCGCGGCATGCGCGCGGGCTGGAAGTTCAGGTCGGTGTTGGTCTCATCGAAGCCGGTGTTGATCCAGTCGAAGAAGGCCATGCCGGACACGTTCAGCACCGCCTCGCCGTGCGTGATCGTGAGATCGGTCTCGAGCCGGGCCTGACCGCTGACCGGATCCCATTGGTCGTAGTTGAGGTTGCCGTCGTCGAAGTTGCTGCCGACGAAGGCGCCGGGCGCGTCGACCAGTCGCTGATTGGGTTCCGGATCGCCGGTGAAGGAGAGGCAGTCGTCCGGGCAGAGGTCGGGGTCGAGGTTGAGCTTCCCCACCGTATCCGGATCGGGCGCCTCGACACGCAGCGCACCGCCGACCACGAAGCGGTTGCGGAGACGCAGCTCGCCATCATCGAATCGGAAGTTTACGGCGTAAACCTCCGGAGCAAGGAAGAAAGCCCCCAACAGCATGATCGGAATACCACGCCGGGCCCGGCTTGCGGTGCTTCGCATGGTGCTGTCTCCTCTTTCGTCTTTGTATTCCGGGCCTCTTGACCGGGCGCGGTAGTGCATCCTAAACACGGTATCGACTCGGGCACAAGACGCGAATCGGGACGCCTCCGATGGCATCCCGTCCCACCTGACGCCGAAGTGGACATCGCAACATGTCTTCGGATTGCACTGAATTGACGGCATGAACGATTTACAATGTAAAATCACAGCGATGAAGACAGCGACGGGCAAGTGCGGTGGCTGATGCAGCGCGTACCAAGGGCAGTCGGGATGCGCTGCTGAACGCGGCGCTGGTGCGGTACCGCGCCGGTGGCCACGCCGCGGTCAGCTTCCGGCAGCTGGCGCGGGATGTCGGGATCAGCCACATGCAGCCGTACCGCTTTTTCCGCGACAAGGCGGAGCTGGTCGCGGCCATGCGGTGCCATTGCTTCCGCGAACTGCTGGGGGTGATCCGGGCTTCGGACCGCGTGCAGGAGCCGCCGCTTTCGCGGCTCTACGCCATCACCGCCGGCACCTTCGGGTATCTGTTCCAGCGCCCGGAGGACTACCGGCTGATGTTCGCGCTCAATCAGCCGGCCCCCACCGGATACGAGGCGCTGGCCGAGGCCCGGCGCGCGGTCTATGCCTACCTCCGGGACGTCGTGCAGGCGGGCGTCGACGCCGGCGACCTGCACGGCGATGTGGACGACGTGCTCCACCTCGCCTGGGCGGTGTCGCACGGTCTGTTCACGCTGCATCTCAGCGATCAGCTGATGCACGGCCGGGACCTCGAGTCGCTGGTGCAGCCGGCGCTCGACGTCATGTTCGCGCCCTTCCGGAACCGGCCGGATATCGCCGCCCTGCGGGCATCGGCACGCCACATCCCGGAGCTGCGCGACAACCACGACGAGGAGAGCGACGATGAATCCGATCACGCCTGAAACCAGTACCCGCGCCATCGAGGATTACCGCACCGCGCTGCGCGCGTGGTCGCGGCATTCCAGCCCCCGCCTGATCGGGTTGTTCGTCATCGTCACGCTGGCACTGCGGTCCGCAGTCGGCAGCTGGTCCGCCATCGACGCGCTCATGGTGGCGCTCGGCATCGCGATCTGGCCGTTCATGGAGTGGTTCCTCCACAAGTACGCGCTGCACATCCGGCCGAGAACGCTGTTCGGCCGGACCGTCGACCCGGAGTTCGCGCGCCGGCATCGGGCGCACCATCGGGAGCCGTGGCGGCCCGAGCTCATCGTGTTGCCGCCGTATGTGCATCTGACGCTCGCGCCGGTGCTGCTGGCGCTTGCCTGGTGGGCCGCGCCGGATCGCGGGCCGGCGCTGGCGGGGCTCGTCGGGTTCGGGCTGGCCGCCCTCAACTACGAATGGACGCACTTCATGGTGCACACGCGCATCCAGCCGCGGAATCGCTACTACCAGGGCCTGTTCCGCGCCCACCGCATGCACCACTTCCGCAACGAGAACTACTGGTACGGGTTCACCCTGACCAGTGTCGATCGCCTGCTCGGTACCGGTCCGGACCCCGAGGCCACGCCGCGGTCACCGCACTGCCGCGATCTCGGAGTGGATCACTAGCGCGCCGCGGCCTGCCCGGGGTCAGGCTGCCGGACGCTGGGCGCGGGCCACGACGACCTTGAAGTAGGGCGGGCGCCCTTCCTGGCAGGCGATGTCGCACCAGCCCACCGCGAGTCCGGCTGCCTCGAGCGCGGCGCGCAGCGTGGGCGGCGCCATGCCGCGATTGACGTGGTCGTACGCCTCCTCCGCGATGGCGTGGTCGTGCTGGTCCAGCGTCGCCACCAGCAGCGAGCCGCCGGGGCGCAGCAACTCGGCGGCGCGGCCGATGACCTGCTCGGGCGTGCGGGTATAGGTCAGCGCGTGCATCAGCACGACCTGGTCGAAGCTCTTCGGCGCCAGCGGCAACACATTCATGTCGCACTGCAGGAAGCGCGCGCGCGGGTCGTCGTGGAGACGGGCGCGCGCCGCACGCAGCAGCGTCGGACTGATGTCGACGCAGGTGATCGAGCGCGTGCGGTCGACCAGCAGCTCGGCGACGACGCCGTCACCGCTGCCGATGTCGAGCACATCCCCGAGCTCGACGAGGCCGAGCAGGGCGCGGGCGTTGGCCTCCCAGCTCCGGCCGGGCGAATAGTGCCGCTCCATGCGGCCCGCCACCGTCTCCGCCCAGCTGGTGCCGGCATGGCGCCGCCGCACGGCCTCGTGCGCGCGCTCGCGGTCGAGCTCCGCCTGCTGGTCGTCGAGGCGCTCGCGCAGCGTCCGCCACAGGCCGGCCGCCGGGTCATCGCCGTCGCCGATGCTGGCGCGGAAATGACGGACATTGTTGACGCGTTCGTCGGTCACCAGCCCCGCGGCACGCAGGCGCGACAGGTGTGTGGACACGCGGCCCTGGGACAGGCGCGTGATCTGCGTGATCTCGGCCACCGACAGCGCCTCGGCCTCCAGGAGCAGGAGGATCCGCTGTCGGCTGGCATCGGCGAGCAGTCTGCAGAGCAGGGTGCTCTGCTCGATGCTCAACTGCACTGGTAAGGGGCGGGCAGGCGGTGGTCGCGGAGCGGCATGCGCACGTCGTCAATCCTGTTCGTCGTCGGGGTCGGCAGGGCGCAGCGGCTTCTTCGGCACTTCACCGCTGCGCACGGCCTCGCGGCCCTTGCTGGTGGCGAGGCGCGCGCGGCTGAACGGCGATGGCGAGCTCGAGACCGGGCGCTTCACGCCGGAGGTGAGCCGCGCGAACTGTTCGGTGGCCCTTTCGGCGACATCCGCCGCGCGCGACCGCGCCTGCTTGCCGACGTCCTCGACCGTGCGCTCGGCGCGCGCGCGGGCATCACCGGCGGTGCGCCGGGCGCTGTCCCGGGCGTCGGCAAGCGCATTCCGCACGCTGCTGCCGCTCTTCGGCGCCGGTGCCGGAGCGGCGGCCTCGGGGGCCGGCGTCGGCGCAGCGGCACGCTTGCGGGCCGTCGACTTGGTCGCTCCGGGGATCGACTGGCCCGCCTTCCGGTCGGCGGCGCGCGCGGGGCGCGCATTCTTCTTGACTTCGCGGGCTTCCACGGCACCGGGCTTGCGCGCGCCGCTCTTCTTGGTGGCTGTACCCGAAACCTTCTTTGCGGCGGGGGCGGCCTTCTTCCGGTCGGGCGCGGTCTTCCCGGCCGCGGCGGGTGGTGCGGTGCGCTTGCCGCCGCTCCTGGCGGCAGCCTTCTTCGCGGGTGCGGACTTCCGGGCGGTCGTCGCGGCGCCCTTGGAGGTGGCCTTCCCGGCAGCCTTGCCGGCTGCGGGCTTCGTCGCCGCTCCCTTGCCGGCGGTCGCGGCCTTCTTCGTCGCCGACGCCTTCTTGGCGGGGGCGGTCTTCCGGCCGGCGGCAGCCTTGGACGCCGGCGCCTTCTTGCCTGCCGCCTTCTTCGCGCCGGGAGCGGGACTGGCGGTCGAAGCGGTCTTGGTGGTGGCCCGCTTGCTCGCGGGGACGCTGGCGGCGCGCTTCTTGCTCGCGCTCTTGCCGCCCGCGCCGCCGGTCTTGGCGCCTGCGCCGGACTGCTTCTGTGCGGTGCTACGCAGGCGGTTGGTGATTCGCTTGAGCATCTTCTGCCTCCCCGGGGTATGGACAGGCTCGCCACGGGCGCCGCGGCAGCCCGTCTCCCTGAAGCTGTCCCAATGTCCAACTATAGCGCGCATGGGCGTTTCCGGCTGCCCCGGGTGCCTCAGCAGTCGCTGCGCAGGGGCGCTATCATCGCCGCCGGTTCACGCGGCGCGACCGAGGCATCGGGCGCCCACGCCACCCGATTTCACCGCAATCGAGGGAAATTCCTATGTATCAGGGCAAGAGTCTGCGTGTCGAACGTCTTGACGGGGACATCGCCGAGCTGTGCTTCGATCGTGACGGCGACGTCATCAACAAGTTCGATCGCCAGACCATCGATGAACTCCGGGAAGTGGCCGATCTGCTCGGCAAGGAAGGCGGTCTGAAGGGACTGATCGTGACCAGTGCCAAGGACGGGTTCATCGTCGGTGCCGACATCACCGAGTTCGGTGCGAACTTCCAGCAGTCCGAGGACGAGATCGCCGACTGGGCGCTCGAGGCCAACCAGATCTTCAATGCCATCGAGGATCTGCCCTTTCCGAGCGTGACGGCGATCAACGGCATCGCCCTCGGCGGCGGCTTCGAGATGTGCATGGCCACCGACTACCGCGTCATGGCCGCCGATGCCCAGGTCGGACTCCCCGAGGTCAAGCTCGGCATCTACCCGGGCTTCGGCGGCACGGTGCGCCTTCCGCGCCTGATCGGCGCCGACAATGCCATCGAGTGGATCGCCGGCGGTACGCCCAGCAAGGCGGATGATGCGCTCAAGGTCCATGCGGTCGACGCCGTGGTCGCGGGCGACAAGGTGAAGGAAGCCGCCATCCGCCTGGTGCAGGCGGCCAACGCGGGCGACTACGACTGGCAGGCCCGTCGCGAGCAGAAGAAGGGGCCGCTCAAGCTGCAGGGCGTGGAAGCCATGATGGTGTTCGAGACCTCGAAGGCCTTCATCGCCGGCAAGGCGGGCAAGGACTATCCGGCGCCGACGGCCGCGGTGAGCAGCATCCAGAAGGCGGCGACCAAGGGGCGCGACGAGGCGCTCAAGATCGAGGCCAAGGGCTTCGCCAAGCTGGCCAAGACCACGCAGGCCGATGCACTCATCAGCCTCTTCCTCAACGATCAGCTGATCAAGAAGAAGGCCAAGGCGGCACGCAAGGCCAGCCGCAAGGTGGATCAGGCGGCGGTGCTCGGTGCCGGCATCATGGGTGGCGGCATCGCCTACCAGAGCGCCGTGAAGGGCACCCCGATCATCATGAAGGACATTGCCGACGGGGCGCTCGAGCTCGGCATGAACGAGGCCAACAAGCTGCTCGCCAAGCAGGTCTCGCGCGGCAAGATGACGCAGGAGAAGGCCGGCAAGGTGCTGGGCAGTATCCGCCCGACGCTCAACTACGGCGACTTCGGCAATGTCGACGCCGTGGTCGAGGCGGTGGTCGAGAATCCCAAGATCAAGAAGTCGGTGCTCGCCGAGGTCGAGGGGCTGGTACGCGAGGACACCGTCATCGCTTCCAACACGTCCAGCATCTCCATCGACGAGCTGGCCGGCGCGCTGAAGCGGCCGCAGAACTTCCTCGG
Organism: Algiphilus sp.; assembly: GCF_023145115.1. Taxonomy (NCBI): domain Bacteria; kingdom Pseudomonadati; phylum Pseudomonadota; class Gammaproteobacteria; order Nevskiales; family Algiphilaceae; genus Algiphilus; species Algiphilus sp. Next base: position 52,336 of record NZ_JAGLEJ010000041.1, on the reverse strand, counting down.
CATGCACTTCTTCAATCCGGTGCCGAAGATGCCGCTGGTCGAGGTGATCCGGGGCGAGAAGACCTCCGAGGAGGCGGTGTCAACCATCGTTGCCTACGCCACGGCCATGGGCAAGAGCGCGATCGTGGTCAACAACTGCCCGGGTTTCCTGGTCAATCGCATCCTGTTCCCGTACTTCGGCGGCTTCATGTCGCTGATCCGCGACGGCGCCGACTTCGTCAAGGTCGACAAGGTCATGGAGAAGTTCGGCTGGCCGATGGGTCCTGCCTATCTGCAGGACGTGGTGGGCATGGACACCAGCCACCATGTCGGCGATGTGCTGGCCGAAGGCTACCCGGATCGCATGGGCAAGGAGTTCCGTTCGGCCCTCGACGTCATGTTCGATAACGAGCGCTACGGCCAGAAGAACGGCAAGGGCTTCTACCGCTACGAGACCGACGCCAAGGGCCGGCCGAAGAAGACCCCGGACGAGGAAGCCTACAAGCTCATCGCCGAGGTCCAGCCGAACGGGCAGAAGGACTTCGACGAGGAGGAGATCATCGACCGCCTCATGCTGCCGATGATCATCGAGACCGCGCGCTGCCTCGACGAGAACATCGTGGCCACGCCGCAGGAAGCCGACATGGGCCTCATCCTCGGCATCGGCTTCCCGCCGTTCCGCGGTGGCGCCTGCAAGTACGCCGACACGGTGGGCCTGAAGACGGTGATCGAGAAGGCCGAGCGCTACGCCGGCCTGGGCAAGCTCTACGAGCCCACGGCGTCCATGCGCGAGCTGGCCGAGGCCGGCAAGACCTACTACAGCAAGTAGTCAGACGGAGATTCCATCATGACCGACGTAGTGATCGTTGATGCGGTGCGCACCCCGATGGGCCGCTCCAAGGGCGGTGTGTTCCGCAACGTGCGCGCGGAGAATCTCTCCGCCGAGCTGATCAAGGCGCTGCTGGCGCGCAACGAGGCCCTGAACCCGGAAGAGATCGAGGACGTGATCTGGGGCTGCGTGCAGCAGACCAAGGAGCAGGGCTTCAATATCGCGCGCCAGTCGGCGCTGCTGGCGGGCCTGCCGCTGACCGTCTCGGGCCAGACCGTGAACCGGCTGTGCGGTTCGTCGATGACGGCGCTGCACGCTGCCACCAATGCCATCAAGGGCGGCATGGGCGACGTCTACCTGGTGGGCGGCGTGGAGCACATGGGCCACGTCCCGATGGACTACAACTTCGACGGCAACCCCGAGCTGTCGCTGACCGTCTCCAAGGCCTCGGCGGCGATGGGGCTGACCGCGGAGATGCTCACCCAGACGCATCAGATCGGGCGCGCGGAGCAGGACGAGTTCGCGCTGGCCTCGCACCAGAAGGCGCACAAGGCCTACACCGACGGCGCCTTCCGCGAGGAGATGGTCCCCGTCGCCGGCCATGATGCCGACGGCATGCCGATCAGGGTCGACTTCGACGAGGTGGTGCGCGCCGATGCCAACCTCGACGATCTCGGCAAGCTGCGGCCGGCCTTCAATCCGCAGGGGTCGGTCACCGCCGGCAACAGCTCGGCGATCTCGGACGGTGCCTGCGGGCTGCTGGTCATGTCCGAGGATCGTGCTAAGTCGCTCGGCCTCAAGCCGCTGGCGCGGGTCAGGGCCATGGCGTCGAGCGGCTGCAATCCCTCGATCATGGGTATCGGCCCGGTGCCGGCCTCGAAGAAGGCCCTGGAGCGCGCCGGTCTGTCGCTCGACGACATGGACTACTTCGAGCTCAATGAAGCCTTCGCGGCGCAGTCGCTGGCCGTGCTCAAGGAGCTCAAGCTGCTCGAGCGCATGGATCGCATCAACATCAAGGGCGGTGCCATCTCGCTGGGGCACCCGCTGGGCTGCTCCGGCGGTCGCATCAGCGGTGCGCTGGCGCGCATCCTCAACGAGAAGGACGCCCAGTTCGGACTGGCCACGATGTGCATCGGCATGGGGCAGGGCGTGGCCACCGTGCTGGAGCGCGCGCAGTAGGGTCCCTCGGCGCATGCGCGGCGGTGCCCGCTACGGGCGCCGCCGCTACTCGTCGGCGGTCTCGCTCGGCGTGCGCGAGGGCGGCCGCAGGCGGAGCTTGAACGAGCGCGCCTGATTGTCGCTGAAGGCCTGGATGCCGCCCAGGAAGAGGCGCGCGGTGAACTCCGCTGCCGCCTCGGCCTCGGCTGGACCGCCGTCGTTGTCCAGCAGGTTGCGGCTCATCTCGTAAGCCGTTCCGAAGAAGATCGACGCCAGCCAGTCGACATTCATGTCGGGCAGGATGCCGCGGTCGACGGCGCTGCGCATGTCCTCGCGCAGCGCGGACAGGCTGTTTCCGAACCCGGTCTCGGCGAACAGGCTGCGTACCACGGATTCGTTGCGCAGCATGGTCTTGAACAGCTCGGGCCGCGCGACCACCGCGCGGAACGCCTCGCGATACGCCGACAGCACGAAGTTGTGCAGATTGCTCGCGCGCCGGCGCGCCTCCTGCATGCGTTCGGTCAGCCGTGCGATCTCGTCGCCGACCAGCTCGCGGAGCACCTCTTCCTTGGTGTCGAAATAGTTGTAGAAGGTGCCTGACGCCAGATCCGTGCGTCGCACGATGTCGCGGATGGTGGTGGCGTCGTAGCCGATTTCCGCGAAGGCCGCGCACCCGGCGTCCAGGATCAGCTGGCGCGTGGCGCGCTTGCGCGTCTCCCGGCGGCTACGCAGCCGCGACCCGATGCTCATGGCGCTGCTGGCCTCCGGACATGACACCGCGCACGCTACACCAGCGTGCGATGGAACGCATCAAGGCTCGGGCCGATGTCAGGAAAAACGCGAGAAATCCGGCTTGCGCTTTTCCATGAAGGCGGTGAACGCCTCCTTGGCCTCGTCGCCGTGAAGCATCGCCATGAAGAGCTCTGCCTCCTCGCGGATGGCCTGCTGGGTGTGCTCCCGAGACCACCGGCGCAGGAGGTCCTTGCTGGTGCGCATGGCATGCGGCGGCTTGGCGGCCAGCTTCTCGGCGGTGGTGCGGGCGATGGTCTCGGCCTCGCCGTCGCCGACCACGGCGTTGATCAGTCCGCAGGACAGCGCATGCTCGGCGGTGAAGGGCTCGCCCAGCAGGATCAGCTCGGCGGCGCGGGCATAGCCCATGAACCTCGGCATGAGGTAGCTCGAGGCGAACTCCGGGCAGATCCCGAGGTTGACGAAGGGGAACGCGAAGCGGGTCGAGGCGCCGGCGTAGACCAGATCGCAGTGCAGGAGCACGGTCGACCCGATGCCGACCGCGGGCCCCACGACGCCGGCCACGGCCGGCTTGGGAAAGGCGGCCATGGTGCGCATGAAGCGCGCGACCGGATGATCGTCCCCGGAGGCCGGGTTCTCGAGGAAGTCGCCGATGTCGTTGCCGGCGCTGAACACGCCGTCGGTGCCGGTGAGCAGCAGGCAGCGCACGTCGTCGTCCTCGCGGGCGGCGTCGACCGCGTCGGCGAGCACGGTGTACATGTCCGTGGTCAGCGCGTTCTTCTTCTCGGGCCGGTTGATGCGCAGATGCATGACGTTCTGCGCGATGTCGTGCTCGACGGTATGGCTCATGGCTCCCTCTGATGGTCGTTGTTGTGATGTGTGGTTGTGTCGCCGTCCGGGCCCGGTGCGCCACGGACGGTATCGGCGATCCGCTTCGCGGTGTCGGCGGCCACCGCGCTGACGGTGGCGACCAGGGCGGCGGGGTCCGGTGTCGTGACGGTACGCTCGAAGTCGAGCGTGCCGTGGCTCGCCGGCGCCGAGTCACGCCTGAGCTGCCAGTGACCGCGCGCCCGGAAGACATCGTCGGCCTCGAGCTCGAAGCGGGTGAAGCGGACATCGACCCGCGTGGCGCCGCCCGGCATGCCTGGCGCGGCCGCGAGGTGCTCGGTCAGCAGGCGCTCGAAGCCTTCGGCCGGCAGTTCGGCCCACTCGTGACCGGCGAAGGCGACCAGGCGGCCATCGTCACTGCGCCGCAGCATGGTGCGCCGATCGGCGTAGCCTGGCAGGTCCACGCGCACCAGCGGTGGCTGGCTGACCGCTGCGGTACCGGGTGCCGGAAGATAGAGCGCGTGATGCGCCGGTCCGGTGGCACAGGCGGCGAGCAGCCCGGCCGACAGTCCGACGGCGATCCGGTATGGCATGCGTCGCTTCGTCATCGGCCGAATATTAGGCTGTTCGGCTGTTCCTCGACGGTCTCGCTGAATCGGCGCAGCGAACGCGCGCTGCGTGCGAGATCGCGGATCAGGGTCTCGATGTCGCGCCGTGCCGGGGCATCGGCCGCCAGCAGGGTGTCGAGGTGGCCGGTGGTTGCGCGCAGCGATTCGGCGGTGCGCTGTAGCTCGGCGGACAGCACCGCGATTTCCTCGCGGGAGGCCGCAACCGTGTCGTCTACGGTCGCCAGGGTGGCGCTGGTGTCGTCGGCCACCTGATCCAGGCTGGTGCGCATGGCGTGGAAGTCGGACGAGATCTGCGGGATCGCTTCACGCAGTGTCTGCAGACTCTCGGTCAGGGCGTCGCTGGCCGGGCCGACCTCGGATTCGACCGTTGCCGTCATGCGATCGATGCGCTCCAGCGTGTTCCGCAGCGAGTGCACCAGCTCGCGCAGCGGCAGTTGCTTGACGAAGTCGATGACCTGGGCGGTTTCCGAGGGCAGGGTGGGAATCTCGGTGTAGGCTGCGGTGTGCGCGGCACGGCCGCTGGCTTCGCCGCTGCGGTCCGGATAGAAGTCGAGCTCGATGTACAGCTGTCCGGTCACGAAGCTCAGTGATGCCAGCTGGGCCCGCAGACCGAGCTGGACGAGCCGCTCGATATCGGGCTCGTCACCGCCGTTCCACTCCGCCGCGTCGGAATTGAGGCTCAGGAAGACCGGAATCTGGGCGCTCGCGTTGTTGCCGTCGATGCGCAGCTCGATCTTCTCGACACTGCCCACGCGCACGCCCCGGAAGGTGACCGGTGCGCCGACGCTGAGTCCGGACAGCGAGCCGTCGAAGTAGGCCACCACGCGTTCCTTGCTCCGGAACAGGCTGCCGTCGCCGAAGAAGGCCAGCAGCGCGATCAGCACCAGCAGTCCGGCAACGAAGAAGCTGCCCACGGCCAGGGCGCTGCGCATGGTGCCCCCGCTCATGACGCAGCCTCCGCGGCGCCGTCGGCGCCGCGGTTCATGAAGCCGCGCACATGCGCGTCAGGGCAGTGCCGCGCCAGCCAGCGCGGACTGCCGAGCGCGGCCGGCGTCTTCGAGCGCGCGTCGAGGAAGAGGGCGGTATCCACGGTGGCGAAGATGCTCTGCAGCTCGTGGGTCACGATGATGATCGTGGCATGCAGTGTCGCACGCAATTGCAGGATCAGGTTATCGAGGCTGCGCGACGACAGTGGATCGAGGCCGGCGGATGGCTCGTCCAGAAAGATCAGCTCCGGATCCAGCGCGAGCGCGCGTGCCAGTGCCGCACGCTTGCGCATGCCGCCGCTGATTGCGGCCGGCATGAAGTCGGCGTAGGGCGCCAGGCCCACCAGCGACAGCTTGTAGAGCGCCAGTTCGCGGGCGACCCGTGGTGACACCTCGTGCTCGAAGGCGAGCGCCGTCTCGATGTTCTGCGCCAGGGTCATCGACGACCACAGCGCCCCGTTCTGGAACATGACGCCGAAGCGCGCCGTGCCGCCGTCGCGGCCGACGTGCACGATGCGGCCGGCGGCGGGGGCCTCCAGGCCGATCATGTGCCGCAGGAGCGTGGACTTGCCGCAGCCGCTGCCGCCGATGATCGCGAAGATCGACTCGCGCGGTATGGCGCAGTCGATGTCACGCTGGACGACATGATCGCCATAGGCCATCGTCAGCGCCGATACGCGCACGATGGGGTCGTCGACGGCGGCGTCAGATTCCGAGTGCATTGCAGATCACCGCGAACACCGCATCGATGCAGATGATGCCGACCATGCTGCTCACCACCGCGCGGGTGGTGGCATCGCCCACTGCCGCCGCCGTGCGTTCGGCGCGCAGCCCGTAGTAGCAGCCGGCGGCGCCCAGGAAGGCGGCGAAGGCCATCGCCTTGCTCAGCCCGATCCAGAACTGGTCGAGGCCGACCGCGTTGCGCGTCTGCAGCAGATAGGCCGCCGGCGGGATGTCGAGCATCCCGGTGGCCACTGCGAGTCCGCCGGCCAGCGTGGTGATGCAGGCCGCAGCGAACAGGATGGGCATGGCCAGCAGCAGCGCCGCGACCCGCGGCACCGCCAGATAGCGCACCGGATCGACGCCGGCGGTGCGCAGCGCATCGATCTCCTCGTTGCCCTGCATGGTGGCGATCTCGGCCGCGAAGGCCGCTGACAGGCGTCCCGACAGCACCACCGCGGTGATCAGCGCGGCCATTTCGCGGGCGGTGGCGATGCCCACCAGGTCGGCCACGTAGATCTCGGCGCCGAAGGTGCGCAGCTGCACGGCCCCGATGAAGGCCAGGATTCCGCCTACCAGGAAGTTGACCAGACCCACGATGGGCAGGCTGCGACTGCTCGTCTGCCGGATCACGCGCAGCACCTCGCGCAGCTGCGGCAGCGCCCGGGCCGGCGCGATGGCGAGCAGCAGATGACCGACGAAGCGCAGCGGTGGACGCAGGTCCGGCAGTCGCCAGGCGGTTGCGCGCTCGCGGCCGGCAACCGCGTCGTCACTGCCGGCGCCGAGGGCGAGCAGCCGCTCGAGGCGCTCCGGCGCCTCGATCTCGACCACGACGTCCGCGGCGCGGGCGGCGCGGGTCAGCGCCGCCACGAAGGCGGGCAGCGACGAGTCCCACTCGGCGTCGGCGTCCACCCGTACGAGGAGACGCCGGTGCTGGGCGATGTCGTCATCGTAGTGCCCGGCATCGGGCGACGTGTCGAGGCACCAGGCGCCCGAGAGCGTCAGCTGCAGCGCATCGCCCTCGCTGCTGCGTGCGACCCGGGCGCTCACGCGGTCCGTCCGTTCGGCCGGCAGAGGTCGGAGCGGCCTAGAACATCTCCGACTTGTCGGGGCCCTCCCCGGGGGCGTCGTCGCGCGATGCGATCCAGTCGCCGGTGATCATCTGGTCGTAGGTCATGCCGGGACCCACCATCGGGTAGACCCCGGCATCGGGGTCGATCATGACCTCGAGGAACGCCGGGCCGTCGTAGTCGATGAAGGCGGCCACCACCGCTTCGATGTCGGCAGGATCGTCGAGCCGGCGCGCGAAACCGAAGCCGTCGGCCTCCGCCGCCTTCACGAAGTCCTTCCGGTGCAGCGACTTGTCGGAGGCCGAGAAGCGACCCTTGAAGAACAGCTTCTGCCACTGCCGGACCATGCCGTCGCCGCAGTTGTTGAGCACCACGATCTTGACCGGGAGATCGTAGGTGGTGACGGTTTCCATCTCGCCGACGTTCATGCGGATGGAGGCGTCGCCGTCGATGTCGATGACCGCACGGCCGGGTCGCGCGAAGGCGGCGCCCACGGCGGCCGGAAGCCCGAAGCCCATCGTGCCCATGGAGCCCGAGGTCAGCCAGAGGCGCGGCTCGCGGAAGTCGAAGTACTGCGCCGCCCACATCTGGTGCTGGCCGACGCCGGTCGCGATGACCGCGTTGCCGCGGGTGTGGCGGTTGATCGCCTCGATGACGGCATAGGGCTGGATCAGCGCCGAGTCGCGATCGTAGTTCATCGCGTAGTCGCGCTTGAGGTGCTGCAGATGCTCGTGCCAGGCGCCGTAGTCCGGGGCGAAACCGCGGGCGCGCCCGTGGGCGGTGAGGGCATCCAGTGCCTCGCGCATGCGGCCGACGTGGTGCCAGCTCACCCGCTTGACCTTGTGGATCTCGGAATGGTCGATGTCGAGGTGGGCGATCGACTTCGCGTTGCGCGCGAAGCGCTCCGGGACCGCCGCCACGCGGTCGTCGAAACGCGCACCGACCGCGAACAGGAAGTCGGCATCCTCGACCGCGTAGTTGGCGAAGGCGGTGCCGTGCATGCCCAGCATGTGCATGGACAGGGGCCGGGTGGTGTCGTACGCGCCGATACCCATCAGTGTGGTGACCACCGGGATGCCGAAGGCATCGGCAAAGGCGCGCAGCGATTCCGCGGCCTCGGCATTGATGACGCCGCCGCCGGCATAGATCAGCGGGCGCTGCGCCGCGGCCAGCTGCTCGAAGAATTCGACGGCCGAGGCGTCGGAAAGCCGGTTGTCGTCGAGCTGCTGCTGGCGGGCGCGGTAGCCGGGGATGCCCAGCGTCCCCTGGCCCAGGAAGGGGCCCTCCCAGTTCTGCACATCCTTGGGCACGTCCACCACCACCGGCCCGGGGCGGCCGGTGCGCGCGATCTCGAAGGCCGTGCGCACCGTGGCCTCGAGGCGCGACGGGTCGGTGACCAGGAACACGTGCTTGGCGCAGGCGCCCATGATGTTGCTGACCGGAGCCTCCTGGAAGGCATCCGAGCCGATGGCGGCGGTGGGCACCTGGCCGCAGATCAGCACCATCGGAATGGAATCCGCCATGCAGTCGCGCACCGGCGTGACGCAGTTGGTGGCACCGGGACCCGAGGTCACCAGTGCCACGCCGACCTTGCCGGAGGCGCGCGCATAGCCGGCTGCCATGAAGCCGGCACCCTGCTCGTTGGCGGGCACGATCAGCGGCATGGCCTCCTGTCGCCCCGCGATGCCGCCGCCCTCGAGCGTGCGCTCCGCGTTGTAGCGGAAGATGGCATCGTAGGTGGGAAGGATGGCGCCGCCCGAGTAGCCGAATACGACATCCACGCCCTCATCGGCCAGAACCTGGACGACGATGTCGGCCCCGGACATGGTGGAGCCGGCGAGGGGGTGCTCGGAAGTGCGCACGGTGGTCATGAGCGGCGTCTTGCGGGGAAAAGACGTCCATTTTATGTCATGTGCCCGCGCATGGGGATGCCCGGGCGGTGGCGATGCATTGCACAAAGCGGTCGCCGCCGCTATCTTTGCGCCCCCATGCGCCACATCATCTCCATTCTGCTGCAGAACGAATCGGGCGCGCTCGCGCGCGTTTCGGGCATGTTCGCGGCGCGCGGCTACAACATCGAGTCGCTTACCGTCGCGCCCACGCAGGATCCGGCGCTCTCCCGGCTGACGCTGGTCACGATCGGCTCCGACGCCGTCATCGACCAGATCGTCAAGCAGTCCCGCAAGCTCATCGACGTCGTCGAGGTACTCGACGTCACCGCCCGCGAACACGGCGAGTGCGAGCTGATGCTCGTCAAGCTGCGTGTGGGGCGGCAGGCCGCCGACCGGCTCGAGGCGCTGTGCGCCGAGCGCGACATTCGCGTGCTCGACCGCGACGGCGAGCTGCACATCCTGCAGTTCGCCGGTGCCGGCAACGATGTCGACGAGACCGGCCGCGAGCTGGCCGCCATCGGCGAGATTCTCGAGCAGGTGCGCTCGGGCACCGCCGCCATCGAATTCGGCAGCCGGGTGCTCGGCGCGCGGGTGCTCGCCGAAACCGGCTGACCAGCGCCCTGCGCGCCGATCCCACCATCCATCCAGGCATCGTCAACGGAGCCCGCAAGCACGTGAGTATCAACGTCTACTACGACAAGGACGCCGACCTTTCGCTCATCCAGTCGCGCACGGTCGCGATCATCGGCTACGGCTCCCAGGGCCACGCCCACGCCCAGAACCTGAAGGACTCCGGCGTCGACGTCGTGGTCGGCCTCCGCAAGGACGGTGCGTCCTGGCAGAAGGCGGAGGCCGCAGGCCTCAAGGTCGCCGAAGTGGCCGACGCCGCCAGGGCCGCCGACCTGGTCATGGTGCTGGTTCCGGATGAGCACCAGGTCGCGCTCTACGAGGAGCAGCTGGCGCCGAACATGAAGCAGGGCGCCGCGCTGGCCTTCGCGCACGGCTTCAACATCCACTTCCAGCTCATCGAGCCGCGCGCCGATCTGGACGTGGTGATGATCGCGCCCAAGGGGCCCGGGCACCTGGTGCGCTCGACCTATACCCAGGGTGGCGGCGTGCCCAGTCTCATCGCGATCCACAAGGACGCCTCCGGGCAGGCCAAGCAGGTCGCGCTGTCCTACGCTTCCGCCAATGGCGGCGGCCGTGCCGGCATCATCGAGACCTCCTTCCGCGAGGAGACCGAGACCGACCTCTTCGGTGAGCAGGCCGTGCTCTGCGGCGGCGCCACCGCGCTCGTGCAGGCCGGCTTCGAGACACTCACCGAGGCCGGCTATGCGCCCGAGATGGCCTACTTCGAGTGCCTCCACGAGCTCAAGCTGATCGTCGACCTCATGTACGAGGGCGGCATGGCCAACATGCGCTACTCGATCAGCAACACTGCGGAGTACGGTGACTACACGCGCGGTCCGCGCGTCATCACCGAGCAGACCAAGGACGAGATGCGCCGCATTCTCGAGGAGATCCAGACCGGCCAGTTCGCGCGCGAGTTCGTGCTCGAGAACAAGGCCGGTGCGCCCACGCTGAAGGCGCGTCGTCGTCTCGGTGCCGAGCACGCCATCGAGAGCGTCGGCAGCAAGCTCCGCAACATGATGCCGTGGATCGGCAAGAACAAGCTGGTCGACCGCGAGCGCAACTGAGCCGTTCCGATGGCGGTGCGCTCGGCGGAGCCGCGCTTCGGCGTCGCGCGCGAGGGCTGGCCGCTGGTGCTGGCGCTCGCGCTGCCGGCGCTCGCCGCGCTGCTGCTGGGGCGGCCGCTCCTGGGCGCGGCCGCGCTGGCCCTGCCGCTGATCGGTGCGCTCTACTTCCGCGAGGCGGACGGCGAGTTTCCGGCCGCCCCCAGCAGCGTCTACGCCCCGCTCTCGGGGCGCGTGCTGAGCGTTCGCCGGCTGCGCAGCGGGCCCAGCGGGGAGCCGGCCCTGCGGGTGCGTCTGCGCGTCGCCTGGCTGGGCGGGTACGCGCTCCGCGCGCCGGTGGACGGTCAGGTGCAGGAGCCCGCCCCCGGCGTGGCCCGCGGTGCCGCCTGGCTGCGCACGACATCCGGTGCGGACGTCGTGCTGGTGCCCAAGACCGGCTTCTTCGGACGCGGCTCCATCCTCCGCGTGCCCTATGGTCAGCGCGTGGGGCAGGCCAGGGCGGTGGGCACGCGCCGGGCGCTGCAGGTCGTGGACGTGTTCATGCCGGAGAGCACGCGCGCCAAGGTCGCCGCCGGTGACCGCGTGACCGCCGGCCGTACCGCGCTCGCATCGCTGTCGTAGGTATGCTGACACCATGAGCGAGCACAAGCCCCGCGCCGGACGCCGCGGCATCTATCTGCTGCCCAACCTGTTCACCACCGCGACCCTGTTCGGTGGCTTCTACGCCATCGTCGCGGCGCTCTCCGGCCGCTATTCGGAATCGGCGCTGGCGATACTGGTCGCGATGATCGCGGATGCGCTCGACGGTCGCATCGCGCGGCTGACCAATACCGCCAGCGATTTCGGCAAGGAGTACGACAGCCTCTGCGACATGGTCGCGTTCGGCGTGGCAACCGGCGTGCTGGTCTATGCCTACTCGTTGCATCATCTCGCCGAATTCCGGTGGCTGGGCGGCAAGCTGGGCTGGGTGATCGCCTTCGCCTTCGTCGGCTGCACGGCGATGCGGCTGGCACGCTTCAACGTCCTCACCATCATCTCCGGCGGCAAGGGCGACTTCTTCGGACTGCCGTCCCCGGCCGCGGCGGGCGTGCTGGTGTTCTACGTCTGGAGCGCGCATTCCTGGGGCCTGTCCGGCGAGACGCTGCTGCCGCTGTCGGCGCTGCTGACGCTCGGCATCGCGCTGCTGATGGTCAGCAGCATCCGCTACCCCAGCTTCAAGAAGATCAATCTGACCGGGCGCGTGCGCTTCGTGTCGTTCGCGGCGGTGGTCGGCGGCCTGGCGCTGGTCATGGTCGACCCGCCGCGCATCCTGTTCCTGCTGTTCTTCGGTTACGCGATAACCGGTCCGATTGCGGCGCTGACCGGCAGGCGGGCGGCCATCGGCCCGCTTGGCAAGGGCGGCGGCGGAGAGTAACCTTGTGCCCATGAACAGCCGTGCCGACAAGATGCCGCGTCGCCCAGCGCTCCTGGCGCTAGCCCGACTGCGCCTGTCGCTTCTGCCCTGACGGGCAGATAACGAACCGCACGGCCGGCGTGGGGCCGACAATGATCCGCGCAGCAACCCGCTCCCCGAAATACCAAGACCCGTGCCCCGGTGCACGCGTCCGTCATGGAGACTGCCGCCATGCTCGATAATCCCGCTGTCAAGTACCGCGCTTTCGCGCCGGTCGGTCTCAAGGACCGACGCTGGTGCGATGCCGTCATCACCAAGCCGCCGATCTGGGCGAGCGTCGACCTGCGCGACGGCAACCAGGCGCTGATCGAGCCGATGGACTTCGAGCGCAAGCAGCGCATGTTCGACGCGCTGGTGGCGATCGGCTTCAAGGAGATCGAGGTCGGCTTCCCGTCCGCCTCGCAGACCGACTTCGACTTCATCCGCCGCCTCATCGAGGAGGATCGCGTTCCGGAGGACGTCACCATCCAGGTGCTCACGCAGGCGCGCGAGCATCTCATCCGGCGCACCTTCGAGTCGCTGCGCGGCGCGCGGCGCGCCATCGTGCACGTCTACAACGCCACCGCGCCGATCATGCGCAAGGTGGTGTTCAGCATGGGCGAGGACGAGGTCATCGGCCTGGCCGTCCACCACGCTGAGATGCTGCGTGACATCGCCGCGACCATGCCCGAAACCGACTGGGTCTTCCAGTATTCGCCGGAGATGTACTCGGGCACCGAGCTCGACTTCTCGCGCCGCATCGTCGACGCGGTCACCGAGGTCTGGCAGCCGACGCCGGAGAAGCCCTGCATCGTCAATCTGCCGGCGACGGTGGAGCACTCCACGCCCAACATCTTCGCGGACATGGTCGAGTGGACGCACCGCAACATCGCGCGTCGCGATGCGGTCATCCTCTCGGTGCATCCGCACAACGACCGCGGCACCGGCGTCGCGGCCGCCGAGTTCGCCATCATGGCCGGCGCCGACCGCATCGAGGGCTGCCTGTTCGGCAACGGCGAGCGCACCGGCAACGTCGATGTCGTCAATCTGGCGCTGAACATGTACACGCAGGGCGTGCATCCGGGGCTGGACTTCTCCGACATCGACGCCATCAAGGCCACGGTCGAGCACTGCAACCAGCTGCCGGTGCATCCGCGGCACCCCTATGTCGGCGAGCTCGTCTTCACCTCGTTCTCCGGATCGCACCAGGACGCCATCAAGAAGGCGCTGTCCGCGCGCGGCGACAAGGACGATGTCTGGGACATGCCCTACCTGCCCATCGATCCGCGCGACGTCGGCCGCACCTACGAGGCGGTCATCCGGGTCAACTCGCAGTCCGGCAAGGGCGGCGTCAGCTATCTGCTCGAGACCGAGTACGGCCTGCGTCTGCCGCGCCGGCTGCAGATCGAGTTCAGCCACGTCATCAAGCACGTCACCGATGACACCGGCAAGGAGCTCACCGCGGCCGACATCCACCAGGTCTTCGAGGACACCTACATCACCTCGCAGCAGCCCTATGCCTACGTCGGGCATCACTTCGTCGAGGATTCCCGCTCGGAGGAGGTGCACCTCACCGGCGAGATCCGCGTCAACGGCGATCTGGTGACCCTCGAGGGCCGGGGTAACGGGCCCATCGACGCCTTCGTCGGCGCGCTGTCGCAGCGTCTCGGTGTCAGCGTCACGGTCATGGACTACCACGAGCACGCCCTCGGAGAGGGCGCCAAGGCACGTGCGGCCACCTACATCGATCTGCGGGTCGGCGATCAGGGGCCGCTGTTCGGCGTCGGCATCGACCCGAACATCGTCACCGCCTCGCTGAAGGCCGTGCTGTCGGGTCTCAACCGCGCCATGGCGCAGCAGGTCAAGGCCGCCTGATGTGGCCGCGCGAGCGGCGCCGCTATCTCGAAGCACTCGGGGTGCGCACCTATGCGCGCCCCGAGGCGGGTAGCGGTGCCGCCGTCGCGGCTCCGGCAGCGCAGACATCGGCATCGGCCCCGGCGCGCGTGGCGGTGCCGCCGCCGGCGCTCCACCGGGCACCGGCGGCGCAGCCATCGCCGCCGCCGGCGCCGCCGGCGCCCGAGCCCGCTCCGGCGGTCGCCGCCGAGCCGGTCCCCGCGTTCGACACGCTGGACGCCGCTCGCGCATGCGTCGCCGAGTGCACCCGCTGCGCGCTGCACGGCACGCGTACCCGCACCGTGTTCGGCGTCGGCGCTGCCGGCGCGCCGCTGCTGGTGATCGGCGAAGGCCCCGGCGCCGAGGAGGACCGCCGCGGCGAGCCCTTCGTGGGCCGTGCGGGCCAGCTGCTGGATGCCATGCTCGCGGCGATCGGCCACGACCGGGCGCGCAATGTCTACATCGCCAACGTGGTCAAGTGCCGCCCGCCCAACAATCGCGATCCGGCGCCGGATGAGGTGGAGGCCTGCCGTCCGTTCCTCGACGCCCAGATCCGGCTGCTGCAGCCGCGACTGATCCTCGCGGTGGGGCGCGTGGCCGCGCAGCGCCTGCTGGGCTCCGATCAACCGCTCGCACGGCTGCGCGGCCGACTGCACACCTACGGGGACGAAGCGGTGCCGGTGTGGGTGAGCTATCACCCGGCGTATCTGCTGCGCGCGCCGCGCGAGAAGGCCAAGGCCTGGGACGATCTCAAGCGGGTGCACGCCATGCTGGCGGAGACGGCCGGTGGCGCTGGCGGCTGATCTCGGCGGTGCGCCGACCCGGTTGCTGCCGATGACGCGTCACCATATCGAAGCGGTGGCCGCCATCGAGCAGGTGAGCCAGACGCACCCGTGGTCGCGGCGGATGTTCGAGGACTGCCTCGATGCCGGCTACAGCGGCTGGGTCCTGGAGGCGGAGGGGCCGGCGGTCGTGGCCTTCGCGGTCAACTCGCTGGCCATGGACGATGCCCATCTGCTCAATCTGGCGGTGGCACCGACCGCCCGGCGCGGCGGTCTGGCCAGGCGTCTGCTCGATCATGTGCTGACGCAGGCACGCGCCGCCGAAGCGCAGCGCGTGCTGCTCGAGGTCCGCGAGTCCAACGGTGCCGCGGTCGGACTCTACGCCGATGCCGGGTTCCGGCTGCTGGCGCGGCGGCGCGGTTACTACCCGGCGGCCGGAGGGCGGCGCGAGGACGCGCTGGTCATGGTGTGCGCGCTCGCGGACGGTGTCGGAGGCGGTGCATGAGGCGCGCGAGGAAGGGCCCCGGCACCAGCCACGGCAGGCGCTGACGCGCTGCCCGCAGGCGTGCCTCCAGGGCGTCGCGCTCGGCCTCGTTCGTCGCCATGTAGCGCGCTCTCAGATAGGCGTCGGCGGCGTCGTTGAACGCACGCTGCACCACGCCGCGGAGCACCGGACGCACGCGCCGGGTGTAGTCGCCCGGACCCTCGCCGGGATGCGGCGGCAGCCCGGAGCGTGCCAGCCGCGCGCACACGCGCGCCCACTCCCGTGCCAGCGGATCGCGGCGACGCATGCGCAGCGTGCCGCGTGCGCTCAGCAGGGCGACCGCCAGCATCGCGACGGCGACCAGCACGGTGAGCGCGATCAGCATGTGCTGCCAGTTGCCGAGACCGACCCGTGACAGCAGGGCGCGCTGCAGATCCGGGCCGTAGGCGAGCACCCAGCGATTCCACTGCATGTTCACGAAGTCCCAGCGCGCCGCGACCCATTCGCCGACCGCCACGCTGCGGCTCCAGTGGAACGCGCGCGTCTCGCCGCGCAGCCCGAGCGCGCTGTCGAGGTCCTGCTCGATGCGACTCGGGGCCACGGTCGCGGTGGGATCGACGCGCATCCAGCCACGACCCTCGATCCAGACCTCGACCCAGGCATGCGCATCGGACTGCCGCACCAGGAAGTAGTCGCCGACCAGGCTCTCCGCACCACCCTGGTAGCCCAGCACCACGCGTGCCGGCACGCCCGCTGCGCGCATCAGGGTCGCGAAGCTGCCCGCGAAGTGCTCGCAGAAGCCGCGCCGGGTATCGAAGAGGAAGGCGTCGACGCTGTTCTCGCCGAGCGCCGGTGGGCGCAGCGTGTAGGTGAAGGGCGTGTCGCGATACCAGTCGACGGCGCGCGCGACGATGGCGGACGGCCGGCGCTCCGCGCGTGCCCACTGCTCGGCGAGTGCGCGCGCGCGCGGGTTGGCGTTGCCGGGCAGCTGAAGGGCGCGGGCGCGCTCGCGCGGACCGAGCTCGGTTCCGAGGCGGGCGTCGGGGTACGCCCGCAGGCGGTAGGCGGCGCGCGTGCGGATGGATTCGGGCGCGACCACGGCGCCATCGCCGTTGAGGTCGAGCCGACCGGGCAGGGCGCGCGGCGGGGCGTGCTCCAGCGCGAACAGATAGTCGAGACGGTGCGGCTCGATGGTCAGCTCGTAGTCGACCGCGGCGCCCTCGAGCGCGATGTCGGGCGGCACGCTGCCGCGCCGGCGGGCGCCGCGCGCCGACGAGAGCCGCCATTCCCGTCCGTCCGTGAACGAGAGCACGGGGCCGCGCCAGTAGCGCTGATCGTTCGGGGGTGGCGCTCCGTCGAAGGTCACGCGGAAGGCGACCTCGTCGGAGCGGGTGAGCTGTGCGATGTCGCCGGGTGACATGCGCTCGCTCATGCCGGTGCGCCCGGTGGCCTGGTCGATGGGCGCGCCCCAGAGCGGGCCGGGCACGCGCGGGAACAGCACCCAGAGCAGCAGCATCACCGGCAGGGCGAGCACCAGCAGGCGCAGCGACGTCCCCAGGTTGTCGCGCCAGCCCCGCGCCTCGAGGCGCTGGCCGTCGATCAGCAGCGCGGTCACCAGCAGCACTGCCATCAGCATCCACCCGACCGTCCAGATGGCCTGGTCGCGCAGGAAGTGCGTGAAGGGCGTGAAGTAGAGCAGCAGGAGCAGCACGTTGGCGCCGCGCCGGTCCTGCAGTTCGGTGAGCTTGAGCCCGATCATCAGGCACAGCAGCGCGGTGCCGGCGACCTGTCCGGAGCTGCGGCCGTAGGTCAGGAAGACCGCGGCGAATGCCGAGACCGTGAGCACGCCGCGCACCAGCGAGCCGGGCAGCGACCAGCCGCGGCGTGCGCATGCCCAGCGCCACGCCAGCAGCGCCGCGACGCTGGCGGTGATCCACGGCGGAAGATGGAGCGCATGCGGGGCGAGCACCAGCGCCACCGCGATCAGCAGGCGCGTCAGTCGGCGCTCGTCCAGGCCCGGTGTGGCGATGGCGGTCACGCGGAACCGGGCTCGCCGAACAGGGCCAGCGCCCGCAGGCCGCGATGACGGTGGGCGTCGCCGCGTCCCGGGGCCAGCGCGAAGCCGGGCAGGCGCAGACCCCAGGCCAGATCGCGCGCCTCCGCGGCGAGGATCTGTCCGGCGAGCCGGGACAGCCGCGCCTCGGGGTCGCCCGGCGTGCTCTCCCAGTCGAGCCACAGGTGGCGGTCGGTGGCGTCGTGGAACTGCTTGACGGTGGGCATGCCGTCCTTGGGCAGGCGCTTCCAGTGGATGTCGTGCAGCGCATCGCCGCGTCGGTAGTCGCGCAGCGTGTCGAAGGTGTCCCGGCCCGATCGCGCCGCTACCTGCTGACCATCCGGCGCGTGCGGGGCCCGTGCCGGCAGCGGGCCGGGCAGCGGGCGCGGATAGACCACCAGCGCGACTTCCGGGCGGATCCAGGTCCAGGCCCGGAACAGCCCGAGCGGGAAGCGCGTCGAGAGGGACAGCGGCGGCAGTGAATGCCGGCCGCGTCGGGGTGCCGGCAGGCGCAGCGTCAGCGCACCGGTACCCGTCGCCGGCAGGTCGGCGGCGTCCTCGCTGTCATCGGTATCGCGCGGCCAGCCGACGCGCACGCCCGGGCGCGCGGCGTCGCCCTCGTGTGCGATGCGCAGCGCGACGCGGGCCGATTCGCCGGCGAAGACCGGCTGCGCATCGCAGTGCTCGAGGCGCAGGCCGAGCAGGTTGGCGTGGGTCAGGTGCATCCCCACCAGCCCCACGCCGGCGAGCAGGAAGGCGAGCGCGAAGCCCATGCTGTTGGAGTAGTTCATCGCGCCGAGCCAGAGCGCGAACACCATCACGCCGAAGGCGTATCCAGCCGGCGTCGGCATGATGTAGACGCGCCGGCGCCCGACCCGCTGGGGCAGGGGCTGCACCGGAACCCGCCGCAGCAGCCAGCGCTCGAAGGCACTCTGCCAGCGCCGGAACGGTACGCGCAGCGTGTCGGCAATGGCGCTCAAGGCACGGCGACGGCGGCGAGGATGTCGGCGGGCGTGGGGGCGGGGGCCTCCGATTCGGCGCGTGCGTGCAGGCGGTGCCCCGCCACGGCCGCGAAGACGCGCTGGATGTCCTCGGGCAGGACGCCGTCCCGGCGATCGAGCAGGGCCCAGGCCTGTGCGGCCCGGCGCACGGCGAGACCGGCGCGCGGGGACAGTCCGTGGCGCAGCCCCGGTGCCTCCCGCGTGTGCTGGACCAGCGCCAGGATGTAGTCGGCGGCCGCCGGTGCCACGTGCACTGCCCGGGCGTTCCGCTGCATCGCGCGGATGCTGTCGCGGTCCAGCACGGCTTCCTGGGTGCCGAGCAGGTCGCGATGATCGGGATCGAGCAGCAGCCGCTGCTCGGCCTCCGCGGGCGGATAGCCCAGCGACAGGCGCATCAGGAAGCGGTCGAGCTGCGATTCCGGCAACGGGTAGGTGCCGAGCTGGTCGCGCGGATTCTGCGTCGCGATGACGAAGAAGGGATCGGGCAGGGTGCGGGTCGCGCCCTCCACCGTGACCTGGCGCTCCGCCATCGCCTCGAGCAGGGCCGACTGGGTCTTCGGCGATGCCCGGTTGATCTCGTCGGCGAGCAGGATCTCGGTGAAGATCGGGCCGGCCTCGAAGCGGAAGGCGCCGCTGGTCGAATCGAAGATCGACACGCCCAGGATGTCCGCCGGCAGCAGATCGCTGGTGAACTGGACGCGCCGGTACTCCAGGCCGAGCAGGTGCGACATCGCCAGTGCCAGCGTGGTCTTGCCGACGCCCGGCAGGTCCTCGATGAGCAGATGCCCGCCGGCCAGCAGGCAGCAGAAGGCCAGTCGGGTCTGCTCGGCCTTGCCCAGGATGATCGTGTCGATGGCCGCGAGCGCGCGCTCGGCCTGCTGATGCATGGGATTCAACGCCTTGGGGGACTGCGCAGAGTGTACCGACGCGCGGCGCGCTTGCCTCGGCGGCGCGATGGTCGCAGGATTCCGTCCACTATCAGCGGAAACGGAGCACCCGAGCGATGGACCGAATCGCCCGCGACGCCGAAGCGGCGATGCGCAATGCCGAAACCTACGCGGTCTGGCACGAGGCCGCGTCGGTGCTCGATCAGCGCGAGGGGCTCGACGACTGGATGGAGGACGAGGCCTCGGCCGACTACGACTGGTCGCTGCTGCGCGCCCGGCTGCGCCAGCTGCGTCAGCTCCGGCAGGAGGGCGATGTGCTGGGTCTGGTCCACCACCTGCGGCAGGGCCTGCACTGGAACATCGGCAACATCGGCAACCCGGTGCTCTATGCCTATGCGCGCACCGGCACGAAGAATCTCATCGAGCAGTATCTGCAGACCGTGGTCGAGGCGCTGGAGTATCTCGCCGACGGCAGCTTTCCGGAGTGGCCGCATGCCAGGAAGGTCCGCTTCTTCCGCGAGGTGACGCGCTCCTTCGGGCAGTCCGGGCTCCTGCTGTCGGGCGGCGCCACGCTGGGCCTGTTCCATGTCGGCGTGGTGAAGGCGATCTATCTCGAGGGGCTGCTGCCGCGGGTGCTGTCCGGGTCCAGCGCCGGGTCGGTGGTGGCGGCGGCGGTGTCGACGCGCACCGAGGAGGAAACGCTGGCCCTGCTCGATCCCGAGAACAGCTACTACCGCTTCTGGCGCGCGCTGCGCCCCGCGGACATGCTGCGCTTCGGTTCGGTGATGGATCCCACCCAGCTGCGCAAGGCGATCGCCGCCAACGTCCCCGACGTGACCTTCGAGGAGGCCTTCGAGCGTTCGGGGCGCAGCGTCAATATCACGGTGTCACCGGCCGGCAGCAATCAGCAGCCGCGCCTGCTCAATCATCTGACCTTTCCCTATCTGTGCCTGCGCGAGGCGGTGGCAGCCTCGTGCGCGGTGCCGCTCATCTTCCCGCCGGTGATGCTGATGACGCGCGATGCCCGCGGCGCGCGCGTGCCGTTCATGCCGACCCTGAAGTGGAACGACGGCTCGCTGAAATCGGACCTGCCGGTCCTGCGCCTGCGGCGGCTGCACAACGTCAATCATTTCGTGGTCAGCCAGACCAATCCGCACGTCATCCCGTTCATGGCGCGCGCCGAGGGCGGGCCGCGCGCCGGCCGGCTGGCCGGCGTGCGCAAGCTCGCCATGGGCACCCTGCTGCAGCAGTCGCGCTCGGTGGTGGACATCCTGCGCGCCGGCCTGCCCGACGGCGCCGCGCGCAAGCCGCTGGATGTGGCGGCGTCGATGCTCGACCAGAACTATCGCGGCAACATCACGATCATGCCGCAGAACAGCCTGTGGCGATTCATGCGCGTGACGGCCAACCCCCGCATCGACGACGTGCGCCGCTTCATCCTGGAGGGTGAGCGCGCCACCTGGCCGCGCATGGCGCAGGTGCGCAACCAGCTCATGGTCAGCCAGGCGCTGGAGCGCTGCCTGGCCAATCTGGAGGCACCCGAGCACGCCCGGCAGCCGCTGGCCCGCAAGCCGCGCGCGCTCCGACTGGTGCGGCAGAAGGCGGCGGAGTGAGGTTGGTGCTGGAACCGCGGATCACGCAGATGGGTGCGGATCGATAAAGCGACCAACCACGGATTTCACAGATTGGCACAGATTTTTTTCTGTTCTGGTGAGCGCTGACGGAGTCAGCGCCACCAGCAGAAATCTCCTTAATCTGCGAAATCTGTGGTTCTATGGATTCTTGAATCTGCGCTCATCTGCGCAATCTGCGGTTCCACTACCCCGATTCGCGATCAGGCGATCGCTGCCACCCGCTCGCGTTGCTCGCGCAGCGCCGCGAGATCGTCGCGCAGCTGCTGGCTGCGCGTGCGGGCCCCCTCGACCACGTGCTCGGGTGCCTTGGCGAATTCCGGGTTGGCGAGCCGCTTGTCCAGACCCGCGAGCTCCTGCTCGGCCTTGGCGATGCGCTTGTCCAGCCGCGCCAGCTCGGCATCGGTGTCGATCAGCCCCTTCATCGGCACCAGGATCTTCATGTCGCCGAGCAGCGCGGTGGCCGCCTGCGGCGCATTCTCGCTGGGCTCGAGGAACAGCGGGGCTTCGGTGCGGGCAAGCGTGCAGATGAGCTGCTGCATGCGGCGCACGCGCTCGACGTCGACCTCGCCGGCATCGCGGAGATAGACCGGCAACACCGTCGACGGCGAGAGATTCATCTCGCCGCGGATGTTGCGGATGCCCACGATGAAGCCCTGCAGCCAGGCGATGTCGGCCTCGGCGGTCGCGTCGATCTTCTCCGGCTCGGCGCGCGGGTAGGGCTGGCGCATGATGCTGTCGCCGGTCTTGCCGGCGAGCGGGCCGATGCGCTGCCAGATCTCCTCGGTGATGAAGGGCATTACCGGGTGCAGCAGCCGCAGGATCGCTTCCAGCACCAGCAGCAGCGTGCGCCGCGTGCCGCGCTGAGCGGCGAGATCGCGTCCGCCCAGGGCCGGCTTGGCGAGCTCGACGTACCAGTCGCAGTACTCGTGCCAGATGAAGTGGTAGAGCGTCTGCGCAATGAGGTCGAAGCGGTAGTCCGCGAAATGCTGCTCGACCTCGGCCTCGACGCGCTGCAGGCGCGACACGATCCAGTGGTCGGCGGCCGACAGCGTCAGCGCCTGACCCGGATCGGGCAGTCCCTCGTGCTCGCAGTGCATGAGCACGAAGCGCGCAGCGTTCCAGATCTTGTTGCAGAAGTTGCGGTAGCCCTCCGCGCGCTTCGGGTCGAAGCGGATGTCGCGCCCGGTCGATGCCAGCGCGCAGAAGGTGAAGCGCAGCGCGTCCACGCCGGTTTCGTGCAGCCCCTCCGGGTACGCCTTGCGGGTCGTCTTCTCGATGGCCTTCGCCTTCTGCGGCTGCATCAGGCCGGCGGTGCGCTTGGCGACCAGGTCGTCGGCGCTGATGCCCTCGACGATGTCGAGCGGGTCGATGACGTTGCCCTTCGACTTGCTCATCTTGGCGCCGTCGGAGTCGCGCACCAGTCCGGTGATGTAGACGTCGCGGAACGGCACGTCGTCGAGGAAGTGCAGGCCCATCATGGCCATGCGCGCGACCCAGAAGAAGATGATGTCGAAGCCCGTGACCAGGACATCGCCGGGGTAGTGGCGGCGCAGGTCCTCGGTATCCTCGGGCCAGCCCAGGGTCGAGAACGGCCAGAGCGCCGACGAGAACCAGGTATCGAAGACATCGTCGTCGCGGCGCAGCGCGACATCGGCGCCGATGCCGGCCTCGGCGCGCGCCTCGGCCTCGTCACGGCCGACCAGCACGCGGCCGTCGCCGGTGTACCAGGCGGGCACGCGGTGCCCCCACCAGATCTGACGCGATATGCACCAGTCTTCAATATTTTCAAGCCAGTGCCGGTAGGTGTTGATCCAGTTTCCCGGCACGAAGCGCATGCGCCCGTCCTCGACCGCCGCCAGCGCGCGCTCGGCCAGCGGCTTCGCGCGCACGAACCACTGCTCGGTCAGGTAGGGCTCAATGACGGCGTCGGTGCGGTCGCCGTGCGGCACCATCAGCTTGTGCTTCTCGGTGCGCTCCAGCAGGCCCAGCGCCTCCATGTCCGCGACCACGCGGCTGCGCGCCTCGAAGCGGTCGAGGCCGGCGTAGGCGGCGGGGGCGGCATCGCTGATGCGGCCGTCGGGGGTCATGATGTTGATCTGCGGCAGGTCGTGCCGCTGGCCGACGGCGTAGTCGTTGAAGTCGTGCGCCGGCGTGATCTTCACGCAGCCGGTGCCGAACTCGGCATCAACGTAGTCATCGGCGATGACCGGAATGGGACGGTCGCACAACGGCAGCATGACCTGCCGCCCGATCAGGTGCCGGTAGCGCTCGTCGTCGGGATGCACGGCCACGGCGGTATCGCCGAGCATGGTTTCCGGGCGGGTGGTGGCGACGGTCAGGTGCCCGGAGCCGTCGGCCAGCGGGTAGCGGAAGTGCCACATGTGGCCTTCTTCCTCGCGCGACTCGACCTCGAGATCGGAGATCGCCGTGCCCAGCACCGGATCCCAGTTGACCAGGCGGGTGCCGCGGTAGATGAGGTCCTCGCGGTAGAGGCGCACGAAGGCCTCGGTGACCGCGCGCGAGCACTGCTCGTCCATGGTGAAGCGCTCGCGCGACCAGTCCACCGAGTTGCCCATGCGGCGGATCTGCTCGGTGATGGTGCCGCCGGACTGCGCCTTCCAGTCCCAGACAGCCTCGAGGAAGGCCTCGCGGCCGAGGTCGTGGCGCGACCTGCCTTCGGCCTCGAGACGGCGCTCGACCACCATCTGGGTGGCGATGCCGGCGTGATCGGTCCCCGGCAGCCACAGCGCGTCGTCGCCGCGCATGCGCCGGTAGCGCGTGATGGCGTCCATGATGCCGTGCTGGAAGGCATGCCCCATGTGGAGCGTGCCGGTCACGTTCGGCGGCGGGATGACGATGGTGTGCGGCCGGCCCTCGCCGGCGGGCGCGTAGAAACCGTCCTCTTCCCAACGTGCGCGCCACTTCGCCTCAAGCGCGCGCGGCTCGAATGCCTTGTCCATCTGGTCGTCGATCAATGCGGCTCGGTCCCCCGGACCGGAAGGCGCGAAGGGTAACGGAAACCGGCCCGCGTCGGGGCCGGTGGCCGCTACAGCTTGTGGGTCTGGAGCGCGTATCCGCGCTCGCGGTAGAAGCCGAACCGGGCCCGGGCCACGGCGCGCTGCTCGCTGTCGCCGAACACCGGCTCGAGCACGCGCTCGAAGCTCGAGAAGAAGCGCGGCACCTCGTCGGCGATGTTGATCAGCACGTCGCGGTGCGAGTCCGGCGGTTCCCGATCCCCGATCGCCACCGACGCCAGCGGCGAGCACGCACCCTCCGCATCGAGTCGTTCGTGGGCGAGAAAGCCGTTGTCCCGGAAGCTCCACAGCGCGCCGTCGATATCGTCGAGCAGGGCGGGGTCGCCGCCGTGCACGAAAACCTTCTGCCCGGCGCCGGCGGCCTTCTCGCACAGCCGGCAGACCAGCAGGACCGGGCCGACGTCCTCGGCCTCGGGCAGGACGTAGAAATCGACCCGCGTCATGAATCCCCGTTCTCGGTCCGCTGCAGCAGGAACTGCAGCAGCAGCGGCACCGGGCGCGCGGTGGCGCCCTTGGGGCTCTGCTTCCAGGCGGACCCGGCGATATCCAGGTGCGCCCAGCGCAGCTTGCGCGCGTAGCGGTGCAGGAAGCAGGCGGCGGTCACCGAGCCGGCCTCGCGTCCGCCGACGTTGGCCATGTCGGCGAACGGCGACTTGAGGGCGCTCTGATAGTCCTCCCAGAGCGGCATCTCCCACACGCGGTCGCCCATGTATTCGCCGGCGCTGGTCAGCGCGCGCGCCAGCGCCGGCTGATTCGCGTACAGGCCGGAGGCATGGCTGCCCAGCGCCACGATGACGGCACCGGTGAGCGTGGCCATGTCGATGACGCAGTCGGGGTCGTAGTGCTGCTCGACATAGGTCAGCGCGTCGCACAGCAGCAGGCGCCCTTCGGCGTCGGTATTGAGGATCTCGATGGTCTGCCCGGACATCGAGGTGACGATGTCACCCGGCTTGTTGGCCATGCCGTCCGGCAGGTTCTCGGACGAGGGGACCACGCCGACCAGGTTGATGGGCAGATCGAGCTCGGCGACCGCCTTCATGGCACCGAACACCGCGGCCCCACCGCACATGTCGTACTTCATCTCGTCCATGGCCGCGGCCGGCTTGATCGAGATGCCACCCGCGTCGAAGGTCAGGCCCTTGCCCACGAGCACCACCGGCTTGCCCTTCTTGGGGCCGCGCATGTATTCCATGACGCTGAAGGTGGCGGGCTCGCGCGAGCCGCGCGACACCGACAGCAGCGCCCCCATGCCGAGCTTCTCCATGGCGGCCTCGTCGAGCACCCTGGTCTTGATGCTCGGGTAGTCGGTCGCCAGCTGCTTGGCGGTGTCGCCGAGGTAGGTCGGCGTGCAGCGGTTGCCGGGGAGATTGCTGAGATCGCGCGTGAGGGTCATGCCGGCACCGAGCGCGCGCGCGGCGCGCAGCGCTTCCTCGGCCTCCGGCAGGAGCCCGCGGCTCGGCACATCGAAGGTGAGGCGGGTCAGGCGGCTGCGCTCGGGGTCGGGCTTGCTCTTGCACTGCGTGAAGCGGTACTCGTGCTCGGCGGCGGTCATCGCGGCACGCAGCACCGCCCAGCGCAGATCGCGTTTGCGCGCGACGAGATGCGTAAGATAGGACACCGCGTCGACGGCACCGGTCTTGCGCAGGGCGCCGATCGCAGCCTCGTTGGCGCGCACGAAGGCCTTGTCGTCGAAGTCGCGTTCGCGCCCGAGCCCCACGAGGAGCACCCGATCACTCAGCACACCCGCCAGGCCGTGCAGCACCAGCGTGTCGCCGACGCGACCGTCCATGTCGCCCCGGCGCATGGCCTGGGTGAGGGCGCCCAGACTGGCGGTGTCGATCTGCTGCGCCGGCGCGCTCAGCTTGCGGCGCTCGAAGACGCCGAGGATCACGCATCCGACGCGTTGTTTCTGCGGATTGCCGCTTTTGACGAAGTAGTCCATTTTTCTGCCTTTTACTCAAGTTTCGGACGCTCGCGCGAGTGTCCGCAAAGCCCGGCGATCATGCAAGTGCGCATCATCTATCGTGGCAGTCGCCGCGATGCACCGGTGGGCGCGCCCTGATGGCCGCGACGCGGACGCTGTCGCGCTACTTCCTGCGCGAAGCCGCCGGCGCGTGGGTGGCCGTGCTCGCGGTGCTCATGCTGGTGATGCTCGCGAGTCGCTCGGTCCGCTTCCTGACCGCCGCCGCCGAGGGCAAGATCCCGGTCGATCTCGTGCTCCGCGTCGTGCTGCTCTCGGCGCTGCAGTATGTCACGCTGATCACGCCCATCTCGCTCCTGCTGGGCGTGATGCTGGCGATGGGGCGGATGTACAAGGATCAGGAGATCACCGCCGCCACCGCCTGCGGGGTGAGCCTCGGCCGCCTGGCGCGGCCCTTCGCCGTGCTCGCGCTGATCGCGGCCTTCGGCACCGCCGTGCTGTCGCTGGATCTGGGACCGCGCGCCGGCCGCGCCGTCGACCGGCTTACGCTGGAGGCGCGCGAGCAGCTGTCGTACGCCCCGTTCGAGTCCGGGCGCTTCGCCTCGCTGGCGGGCGGCGACGCGGTGTTCTACGCCGAGCGCGCCAGCGACGGCGGCACGGTCTTCGAGACCGTCTTCATCCGCAGCGAGCTGCCCGAGTTCCCGGGCGTGATCCTCGCCGGCGGCGGCCGGCAGCGCGTGCTGCCCGGCGAGGCGACCCGCGAGATCGCGCTCAGCGACGGGCATGCCTACCGGCGGCTGGACGGTGCGCTCGCCTGGGACCGGATGACCTTCGATGAGCTGGAGCTGCGGCTCGAGCCGCCCGAGCTGCTCTACACCCCGTCCGAGGCCGAGATCGAGCCCACCCGCGCCCTGCTGGCGCGCGGCGACACGGCGGCGCTGGCCGAGTTCCACTGGCGCCTGGCGTCGCCGATCGCGGTGCTGCTGATGGTGCTGATCGCCGTGCCCCTGTCCCACGTCGGGCCGCGGCAGGGACGCTACTCGAAGCTGGTGCTGGGGCTGATCATCTACATCGTCTACGCCAATCTGCTGGGTGCCGGCCAGACCGCGCTGGAACGGGGGTCGATACCGGTCTGGCTGGGGCTTTGGCCGGTGCACGCCGGAGCGCTCGGCGTCGGCATATGGCTCTGCGCGCGGCGGGTGGGGCGGCCCAAGGCATGAAGCTGCTCGATCGCCACATCGCCACCCACGTGCTCGGCTTCTCGCTGGTGGTGGCCTTCGCCCTGATGGCCCTGCAGAGCTTCATCACGCTGGCCGCCGAGGCCGACGACATCGACGAGACCTTCGGTTTCGTCGATCTGGCGCTGGTGGTGCTGCTGCAGACACCGGGCATCCTGCTGGTGCTGCTGCCCATCATCGCCCTCATCGGCACGCTGCTCGGGCTGGGCGCGCTCGCCCAGCAGGGCGAGATCGTGGCGATGCGCGCATCGGGTGTCTCGGTGCTGCGCATCGGCGGCGCGACGCTCGCCGGCGGCGCGGTGCTCGCCGCCTTCACGCTGCTGACCACCGATGTCATCGCACCGGCCGGGGAGCGCGCGGCCGAGCGCATCCGCAGCGAGGCGCGCTACGGCACCGATCCCGGCGCCCTGGTGCGCCCGGTCTGGCTGCGCAGCGGCGACGAGATCTACCACGTGCGCCGCGTCGAGGATCCCGAGAACGTGGAGGCGGTCACGGTCTACAGCATCGGCGACGACGGCGAGCTCGTCGCCATCTCGGAAGTGGAACGCGCCAGCCATCGCGACGGCGAGTGGCAGGCCGAGGATGTGCGCCGGACCCGCTTCGCGGGCGATGCCGTCGAGCGCGAGCGGATCGACACGCTGGAGTGGCCGTCCGGGCCGTCGCCCGATGTGCTCGAGCTGGTGGTGCTGGAGTCGGACACGCTGTCGATCCGGGGACTGCTGCGGCTGATCGGCTATCTGCGCGACAACGGTCTGGACACCCAGCAGTACGAGCTGTCGCTCTGGCAGAAGCTGGTGTCGCCGCTCACCGTGCTGGTCATGATGCTGCTGGCGGTGCCCTATGTGCTGGGCTCGCTGCGCGACAGCGGCACCGGCCAGCGGCTGCTGGTGGGCGTGCTGATCGGCGTCGTGTTCTGGGTGGCCAACGAGCTGGTCGCGAGCAGCGCGCTGATCTACCGATGGCCGCCGATGCCGGCTTCGGTCGCGCCCAGCGCGGTGGTGCTGCTGTACGCGCTCTGGCGGCTGCGCGGCACGCGCGGCTGAGGCGCCTCAGCCGTCGGTCGCGGAAGCCGCGCGCAGCTTGCGCAGGGTGTCCTCGACGCTGCGACGGAGCTCGCCGATGTCGGCGTGCATGTCGTCGCCGCCATCGTCCTGCTGCGCGCTGCGCTCGACCCGTGCCGCCTGCGCCTTCAACCGGTGCAGATGGTAGAAGGCGGCGGTGCCGTGCAGGGCGTGCGCGGCCTCCCGCAGCGCCGGCCGATCCGCATCCGCGAAGCTGCGCTCGATGCCGGCGAGCTGCTCGGGCAGTTCCTCGGCGAGCATCTGGCGCAGCTCGGCGTCCTGCAGCAGGCGGGTGTCGATGCCGGCGTCGCTGGATTCCGGTGCATCGGCCGCGCCGCCGCGCTGCCGCAGCCACGGTGACAGCGCGCGCAGAAGCTGACGCGCGTCGAAGGGCTTGCTGATCACCACGTCGGCACCGGCGAGGGCGGCGCGGCGCTGCTCGTCGGCGTCGAACCAGGCGGACATCAGCACCAGCGCCGCGCGCCGCGGTCCGCCATCGCGGGCGCGCAGGCGCTGCATGACCTCCAGCCCGCTGTACCCCGGCATGTGCAGATCGAGCAGCGCGCCGTCCGGTGCTTCCTGCTCGAACAGGCCGAGCGCGGCATCGCCGTCGCTCGCGGTGAGCACGTCCGCGCCCAGCTCGCGCAGCATCTGCGCGATCAGCCCGCGGGTCGCGCCCGAGTTGTCGGCCACCAGGAAGCGCAGTCCGGTCAGCGCCTGCTGGGCGCGCTCCTCGTGTCCGACCGCCGCCGCGCACAGGTGCCGGTAGAGGGCGCTGCGGCCCGTGGACTTGGGCAGGGCGACATCGGCGCCGCAGCGCAGCGCCTGCTGGAGCTCGTTCGGGCTGGCGCTGCGCAGCAGGACCACGCGGGCCGGAGCGGCGTCGCGGGTGTCGAGCAGGGTCAGGATGCTGCGTTCGGACAGCTCGGCCGGGCTCAGCCCCAGCAGCACGAAGGTCGGGGGCGCCTCGGCCCCCCGGAGGGCCTCGGCCAGCGCGTCGGCGCTGTCGAAGGTGCGCCAGGTGACGCCCCAGTAGTCGAGGCTGTGCGTCAGTGCCAGCCGCGCCGTCGCGGAGGGTTCCAGCAGCCAGGCGCTGCTGCCGCGCAGTGCCTGCAGGGGCGCGCCGCGCGTCTGCTCGCGCTGGCGCTCCAGCCGGATGGTGACGCCGAAGGTGCTGCCGCTGCCGGGTTCGGACTGCACGTCGACGTCGCCCTGCATCGCCTGGGCGAGGCTCCGCACGATGGAGAGCCCCAGCCCCGTGGAGCTGCCCGGCGTGCCGCTGGCCGCCGGGCTGTAGGCATCGAACAGATGGTCGAGGCGGTCGGCGGCGATGCCCATGCCGGTGTCGCTGACCGTCAGCCGGAGCTGTACGTGATCGCCCTCGTCGCGCTCGCGCATGACGCGCAGGACGATCTCGCCGCGATCGGTGTACTTGACCGCGTTCGACAGCAGATTGGTCATGATCTGCTGCAGGCGGGCAGGGTCGCCGCGCAGGCGCGTGGGCACGTCGTGGTAGATGAAGTGCACCAGCTCGAGGTCCTTGTCGCACGCCGATGGCGCGATCAGCGCGAGCGCGTCCTCGATGGTGTCGGCGAGGTCGAAGCTGACCTCGTGCAGGTTCAGCGCCCCGGCCGCGATGCGGCTCCAGTCCAGCAGGTCGTTGATCATGCCGAGCAGGTTCTGGGCGCAGCGGTGCAGGCTCTCGGCGTGCTCGTGCCCCTCGCGGCTGGTCTCGGTGCGGCGGAGGCGGTCGGCGTGTCCGAGGATGGCGCCGAGCGGCGTGCGCAGCTCGTGACTGAGGCCCGCCAGCAGCGTGGTCTGATGCTGAAGCGCGCGCTGGTGGTCCTCGGAGCGCGCCTCGGCATCGCGCATGGCGCGCTGCATGGCGTCGTACTGGCTGCGGAGCCGTGCGGTCGCCCGGGTCACGGCCTCCTGTGCGGAGGCCTGCTGGCGTGAGCGGATATCGGCGTGCTCGCTCAGCGTGTCGGCGAGATAGCGCGCGCGCACGGGCAGCCGGCCCGACGCGCGGTGCTCCAGCCGGCCGTTGCGATGCGCTTCCGCGACCGCGGTCAGCTCCCGCCAGGGGCGCTGCAGCGCGCGCACCGACAGCGCCGCGATGAGCAGGGCCGCGGCGATGCCGCCACCCGCTGCGGCGAGGACGCGTTCGGCACCCGCGGGCACCAGCCCCTCGATGGCCATCCAGACCGCCACCGTTGCCCCGGCGCCGCCCACCAGCGGGGCCAGCACCAGCAGACTGGTACGGACGGCGAAGCCGCCCGGCGGACGGGAAGGCGAACGTGCCATGGGTTCGGAAGCGGCGGGCGCGACAGCGATGTGGCCGAGGGTCCGCTAGACTAACGCGCCCTCAGGCGCCGCAGGCTCAAGCGCTTCATGCTCACCGATTTCATTGGCAACACGCCGCTGGTTCGCGTCACCCGGCTCGACGGCATCGGCAACAACCGGCTGTACGTCAAGCTGGAGGGCAACAATCCTGCTGGCTCGGTGAAGGATCGACCGGCCTGGAGCATGATCCGCCACGCGCAGGAGCGCGGCGAGATCCAGCCCGGCGACCGCCTGATCGAGGCCACCAGCGGCAACACCGGCATCGCCCTGGCGATGGTGGCCGCTGCCGCCGGCTATCGCATGACGCTGGTGATGCCCAGCCACATGAGCGCCGAGCGCAGCGCCGTGATGCGCGCCTTCGGCGCCGAGATCGTGCACGTCAGCGAAGCCGAGGGCATGGAAGGGGCGCGCGACGTCGCCGAGCAGATGCAGCGCGAAGGACGCGGTCGGGTGCTCGATCAGTTCGCCAATCCCGACAATCCCCGCGCGCACTACGAGGGCACGGCGCCCGAGATCTGGCGCGACACCGGGCAGACCCTCACGCACTTCGTCGCCACCATGGGCACCACCGGCACGATCATGGGCTGCTCGCGGTTCTACAAGGAATACGCGCCCGGGGTGCAGGTCGTCGGCGTCCATCCGGACGGTGAATCCAGCATCCCCGGAATCCGCAAGTGGCCGGAGGCCTACCAGCCGAAGATCTACCAGCCGGCCGCGGTCGACCGCATCATCGAGTGCGGCGCCGACGCCGCCGAGAACACCATGCGCGAGCTCGCGCGCCGCGAGGGCATCTTCTGCGGACCCTCGTCCGGTGGTTCGGTGTGGGCGGCACTGCAGCTGTGCGCCGAGCTCGAGAACGCGACCGTCGCGGCGATCATCTGCGACCGCGGCGACCGCTACATCTCGACCGGCGTGTTCCCGTCCTGACGCGGGCGGCGGCGTGCCCCCGGGGACGCGTCCCGGAACTCCCAGGCCCAGCAGCGACTCCTTCCGTGAGCAAACGCAAGCGCAAGCAGCTTGACCCGACGCCCTTCGAGTGCGCGATCACCGATCTCGCCAGCGACGGTCGGGGCGTCGCGCGCCGCGACGGCAAGGTCGTCTTCGTGGCCGACGCGCTGCCCGGAGAGCGGGTGCGCGCGCGGGCGGTGAAGAGCGGCCGCGACGCCGACGAGGCGCGCACGCTGGAGGTGCTGACCGCCTCCCCGGACCGGGTCGAGCCCGGCTGTGCCCATTTCGGGCTCTGCGGCGGCTGCGTCCTGCAGCATCTGTCGCCCCCGGCGCAGCGGCACTTCAAGCAGCGCCAGCTCGCCGAGGCCTTCGGCCGCATCGGCGGCGTGACGCCGGAGCAGTGGGTGGAGCCGCTCGCCGCGGGCGAGTGGGGGTACCGGCGCCGGGCGCGCCTGGGCGTCAAGTACGTGCCCGCCAAGGGCGGGACGCTGGTCGGGTTCCGCGAGCGCGGCAATCCCTTTCTCGCCGTCCTCGAGCGGTGCGAGGTGCTCGACGAACGCGTCGGTGCACACCTGCGGGACATCGGGTCGATGATCGACACGCTGTCCATCCGCGAACGCATTCCGCAGATCGAGGTCGCGGCCACCGACCGCGTCGCGCTGGTGTTCCGGGTGCTGGAGGCGCCCAGCGGCGATGATCGCAACCGGCTCGCCCGCTTCGGACGCAGCTTCGGCTTCGACATCTGGCTGCAGACGGGCGGACCCGAGACCGCGGCACCGCTGGGCGATGCCCCGCTACCGCGCTTCTCGCCGGACGGTGGCGAGACCACGCTGGCGATGCGCCCCACCGATTTCATCCAGATCAACGGGCCGCTGGCCCAGGCGATGGTGGGACGCGCGCTGGCGTGGCTGGGGCCGGTCGCGGACCGGCGCGTGCTGGAGCTGTTCGCCGGGCTCGGGCATTTCACGACGCCGCTGGCGGCGGCGGGGGCGCAGGTCACCGCCATCGAGGGCGAGGCCGGGCTGGTGGCGCGCGGTCGCGCCAACACCGAGGCGGCCGGCCACGCCGTCGACTGGCGCTGCGCGGACCTCTTCGCCGAGAGCGCCGGCGCCGGCTGGGCGACCGAGGGGTACGAGCTGGCGCTGCTCGATCCGCCGCGCGCCGGTGCGCGCGAAGTGCTGCCCGATCTCGTGGCCGCCGGCGTGCGGCGCATCGTCTACGTCTCGTGTCATCCGGCAACGCTGGCGCGGGATGCCGGCATACTGGTCACCGAACACGGATTCCGCCTCGAACGTGCCTGCGTCATGGACATGTTCCCGCATACCGCGCACGTGGAATCTATGGCCCTACTGACGAGATGAGCGATGGCGCTGGAGATCGAACGCAAGTTCCTGATCGCGGGTGAGCAATGGCGGGATGCCGCGCACAGTCCGCGCCGCCTGCGCCAGGGCTACCTCGGCGGCGAGGGCGGCCGGGCATCGGTACGCGTCCGGGTCGACGACCGCGAGGCGCGGCTCAACATCAAGGCCGCGGTGGTGGGCAGCGCCCGTGCCGAGTACGACTACCCGATGCCGCGCGACGAGGCCGACGAGATCCTCGACACGCTCTGCGTCGGCTGCATCGACAAGACGCGCCATCTGGTCGATTTCGCCGGCCACCAGTGGGAGGTCGACGAGTTCCACGGCGACAATGCCGGGCTGGTGGTGGCCGAGATCGAGCTCGGTGCCGTCGACGAGACCTTCGAGCGTCCCGACTGGCTGGGCGAGGAGGTCACCGACCAGAAGCGCTACTACAACCACGCGCTGGCCATGACCCCCTGGAAGGACTGGGAAGCGGCCTGAGATGACGGCCGGCATCACCATCGATCTGTCCGCGCAGACCCTGGCGTGGCAAGACGGCGACGCGCGGCGCAGCTACCGCGTGTCGACCGCGGCCAACGGGGCCGGTGAGCGCGACGGCAGCGGCTGCACGCCGCGCGGGCGCCACGTCGTGCGCGCGCGCATCGGCGCCGGAGCCGATCCGCTCGCGGTCTTCGTCGGACGCCGTCCGACCGGCGAGCGCTGGTCGCCCGGACTGGCTGCAGCGCACCCCGCACGCGACTGGATCCTCGGCCGCATTCTCTGGCTGTGCGGGTGCGAGCCCGGCCGCAACCGCTTCGGGGCGGTCGACACCATGCGCCGCTACATCTATATCCATGGCACGCCGCCGGATCAGCCACTGGGCGTGCCGGGGTCCCACGGCTGCGTCCGCATGAACTGCGACGACGTGGTCGATCTGTTCGACCGCACGCCGGCCGGCAGCGAGGTGCTTATCCATGACTGACGCCGTCGCCATGCCGCTCGGTCCGCTGATGATCGACATCGCCGGAACCGCGCTCACCGCGGCCGAGCGCGAGCGTCTCATGCACCCCCAGGTCGGTGGTGTGATCCTGTTCTCGCGCAACTACGTCGATCGCGACCAGCTCTGCGCGCTGACCGCCGAGATCCGCGCGCTGCGCGCGCCGCGGCTGCTGGTGGCGGTCGATCACGAGGGCGGCCGCGTGCAGCGCTTCCGCGACGGCTTCACCGTTCTGCCGCCGATGGCGCAGTTCGGCACCCGGGCCGCTGACGCCCCCGGTGCCGCCATGGAGGCGGTACGCGAGCAGGGCCTGACCATCGCCCGCGAGCTCGTGCCCTGTGGCGTCGACCTGGCATTCGCACCGGTGCTCGATCTCGATCACGGCCATTCGGCGGTGATCGGCGATCGTGCGCTCGGGCACGACCCGGACACCGTCATCGCGCTCGCCAGCGCCTTCTGCGACGGACTCGCGGAAGGGGGCATGGCGGGTACCGGCAAGCACTTTCCCGGTCACGGCATGGTCGCCGTGGATTCGCATGAAGCGCTGCCCGAGGATCCACGCGAGCTGGACGCGGTCCGCGCCAGCTGCCTGATGCCGTTCAGCGGCATGATCCGGCGCGGCATCCCGTCGCTGATGACCGCGCACATCCGTTTCCCGGCGGTCGACGCTCTGCCGGTGACCTTTTCGCGGCGCTGGCTGCAGGACATCCTGCGCGGCGAGCTCGGCTTCGAGGGCGTCATCGTCTCGGACGACCTCGGCATGGGCGCGGCGGCCGTGATACCGGACCCCGCCGAGCGTGTTGCCGCGGCGCACGCCGCCGGCTGCGAGCTCATCCTGATCTGCAACGACGCCGACGCAGCCGAACGCGCGCTCGGCGCCGATCTGCCCGCACCCGACGACGCAGCCAGCGCACGTCTGTGCGGACTGGCAGCCCGCGACCCCGAATACCCACTCCAGACCGATTCCTGAGCAATGTCGACCACGGACCCCCACACCGTCGAGGAAATCGACTGGCATTCCGTTACCGAGGATGCCCAGCAGCTGCTGGCCGCTTCCGACCGCGTGCATTCGCGCGCCGAGGTGGATGCGGCCCTCGACCGCATGGCCGACGAGATCCATGCCATCTACGGTGACCGGCCGCTGCACGTGCTGGCCGTCATGAACGGCGCGCTGTTCCCGTGCGCAGCGTTGCTGCAGCGGCTGCGCAACCCGATGGTGGTGGACTATCTGCACGCCACCCGCTATCGCGGCCAGACCTCGGGCGGCAGTCTGGTGTGGAAGGTGGCACCGCCGCCGGATCTGCGCGACCGCGACGTGCTGCTGGTGGACGACATCCTCGACGAGGGCAAGACCCTCCAGGCCATCCGCGAGGCGCTCGGACGCAGCGGCCCTGCCAGCCTGCGCGTGGCGGTGCTGGTGCGGAAGGTGCACGATCGCTGCGTGGCCGGCGCGGGCGCCGATATCATCGGCCTCGAGGTGCCGGACCGCTACGTCTTCGGCTGCGGCATGGACGTGCACGGCTTCTGGCGTCAGCTCCCCGAGATCCGCGCGCTGCGCGAGGGCTGAGCATGCCGGGTGCAACGCTGGCCGTCATCGGCGGCACGGCCATGAACCGCTGGCCCGGCTTCGAGCCCGGAACGGCGCATGCGGTCGAGACGGCATGGGGAGCGCCCTCGACGCCGCTGGTCGAGGGCCGCTTCGCCGGCACGCCGGCGGTATTCCTCGCGCGGCACGGCATCGGCCATCATCTGCCGCCGCACCGGATCAACTTCCGCGCCAACATGCAGGCGCTCGCCGATATCGGCGTGCAGCGCGTGATCGCCATCGCCGCCGTGGGGTCGATGCTCGATGGCTTTCCGCCGGGCGCCATCGCGCTGCCCGAAGACTGCATCGACTACACCTCGGGGCGGGCGCAGACGATATCCGACGGCGACGGTGCCGATCTCCTGCACATCGACTTCACGGCGCCCTTCGATCCGCTGCGCGAGCGCATTCTCGCGTCGGCGCCCGATGACGGGCTGCATGCCGGCGGCGTGCTGGGCGTGACCCAGGGGCCACGGCTGGAGACCGCCGCCGAAGTCCGGCGTCTGGTGCGCGACGGCTGCGGGATGGTGGGCATGACCACGATGCCCGAGGCGGCACTGGCACGCGAACTGGGCATGGAGTACGCCGTGGTGGCGGTATGCGTGAACTGGGCCGCGGGCATGGGCAGCGGTGACATCCACGCCGAGATCGAGGCGTCGGCTGCCCGTGGCATGGCGCGTGTCGGTAACCTTCTCTCGGCTGTCCTGCCCCGTCTGTCTCGGTGATGCGCGTCCCGCGCGCAGGGCGGCCTAGCATCGCGCCATGACGGACAGCGGCTCTCCGAACGCGACGGCCCCCCTGGGGGCGCTGGTCGACGGTCTCCTGCGTGGGGCCGTGGATGCGCTCGTCGTCGTCGACACCGAGCAGCGCATCGTCGCGATGTCGCAGATCGCCTGCGAGTGGCTCGACTGCGACATCGGCATGCTCCAGGGGCAGCCGATGAAGGCGGTGCTGCGCTTCGCCGAGCCTTCGGCGCGCTCGTCGATGGACAACTCGGCGGCGGTGGTCGAGCCCATGCGCTGGGCGCTGGAGCGCGGCTGGATCAACGAGCGCTTCGATCATTTCATCGCATTGTTCAGCGGGCGTGCGGTGCCGGTGCGTGCGTCCTTCGCCGCGCTCTTCGATGCCGACGGCAAGGTCTGCGGCGCGGTGTGCGCGATGAGCGACTTCTCCGAGGCCGCCGATGCCGCCCAGGCGCTGACCTTCGCGCGCGATCACGACCCCATCACCGGGCTGCCCAACCGCGAGCATTTCGAGCGTCTGCTGGAGCGTTCCGAGCGCTCGACGGTGCCGCCCAACCGGCCGTTCTGGGTGGCCTTCGCCGACGTCGACCGTTTCCGGCTGGTGAACGATGCCGCCGGCCACAGTGCCGGTGACGCCATGCTCAACCGCATCGCCGGCGCCTTCCGCTCGGCGCTGCGGGCCGGCGACGCGCTGGCGCGCATCGGCGGCGACGAGTTCGGCATCCTGCTGCAGCCCTGTTCGCGCCGCGAGGTCGAGGCGCTGCTCGAGCGCGTCGTGGCTTCCGCGCGCGGTCTCCAGTTCAGCTGGCAGGGGCGTGATTTCCCGTCGACCGTGACCATGGGCGTGGCACCGCTGTCGAGCACCACGCGCGATGCCCACAGCGCCATGCGGCTGGCCGAACGCGCGCGCTACGCAGGCAAGGAATCCGGGCGCGGCAACGTCTGCTTTGCCACCGATCAGGCGCTGTCCGGCGAGCACGATGTCGAGGTCGCCGCGGTGTCGCGCATCCTGTCTGCGCTCGAGGCGGGACGCTTCGTGCTGCACGCCCAGGATGTGGTGCGGCTGGATCGGCCCGCCGTACCGGTCTATCGCGAAATGCTGGTGCGCATGCGCGACGAGCGCGGCGGGCTGCTGCCGCCGTCGCAGTTCATTCCCGGTGCCGAGCGCTACTTCATGATGGATGCGCTCGACCGCTGGGTCATCGAGGCGACGCTGGCGATGCTGTCGGCCGGCGATGACGACGGGGTCCTGCACGCCATCAATCTCAGCGGACAGTCGGTGAGCGATCCGCGCTTCCGCTACTGGCTGGTCGATACCCTGCGCGGACGCCCGGATCTGTGCGGGCGCCTCTGCTTCGAGGTCACCGAGACCGCGGCGGTGCGCCAGATGTCGGTGGCGCGCGAGCTCTTCGACGAGCTGGCGGACATGGGGGCGAGCCTGGCGCTGGACGATTTCGGCGCCGGCATGTCCTCGTTCGGCTATCTGACGTCGCTGCCGGTGCGCTACCTCAAGATCGACGGCCACTTCGTGCGCGGCCTCGACGATCCGTTCTACCAGCAGGTGGTGCGCGCGATCTGCGACGTCGGCCGCGCCGCCGAGCTGCAGTGCATCGCCGAGCACGTCGAGGACACGTCGGTGATCCCGCGTCTGATCGAGCTCGGCGTCCACATGGCGCAGGGGTGGGGGATCGCGCGTGAGGCAGCGTTCGAGCCGTACCGCGCCGACGACGGGCGCCTGATAGAGGGCAACTGCGCCTGAGGCGCGGTCAGTTCGCGCCCACGCCCTGGGCCCCCTGATCCTGACGGATGACGTGGGCGAGCACGCCGAAGCGCGGACTGTCCAGGTGATGCAGCTCCTCCGAACGCATGCGGCGCTGCTCGCGCAGCACGGTGGCGTCGAGGCCGCCGGCCACGCGCTCGGACCACTGCAGGTCCACGTCGAGATGCAGGAAGCGTCGCAGGGTCAGGCCGATGGTACCCTCGAGCCGGTGCACCGCCTCGCCGCTGAGCGGAATCAGCCGCTCGCCGTGGCGCACCAGGAGCTTCGGCCCCCCGCGCGTGGGCGGATCGTCCTGCAGCCATGCCAGCGACAGCACCGGGTCGAAGCGCTGACTGTTGCGCAGCCGCTGGCGCTGCGTGCCGAGCAGGGTGTCGCCTTCCGACAGCATGCGGATGCCCGCGGTGGCGAGGCGCGAGCGGTCATCGATGGGGATGGCGTCCTC
Organism: Algiphilus sp.; assembly: GCF_023145115.1. NCBI lineage: Bacteria > Pseudomonadati > Pseudomonadota > Gammaproteobacteria > Nevskiales > Algiphilaceae > Algiphilus > Algiphilus sp. The sequence goes on along the minus strand of NZ_JAGLEJ010000041.1, from coordinate 14,202 downwards.
GGCGCTGTACCCCTGCGGGGCGATGCCGATCTGCGGCGCTCCGAACCCGTAGTCACGATCGGAATAGATGAGGATGTCGACGCGCCAGGTGTCGGCGTGCGCGGCGACGCTGATCAGCGTCAGCAGCGCGGCGGTGAGCAGCTTGTTCATGAGGCTAGGTTAGCAGCGTCGTCACCGTTCCCTGCTTCCGATCGGGTGGTGGCGAGGCGGTCGATGGCGGCGGTGGTGTTGTCGATGCGCGCCTGCAGGTCGTCGGCCTCGACGCGGTGCACCAGCTTCTGCTCGCCCTCCATGCGCCAGGCGCGCGGGTCCGACTGCACCAGTCCGATCAGGCGGACGGGGTCGAGCGGCGTGTCGGCCGCGAAGGTGATGCTCACCCCGTGATCGCCCGTGCGCAGCTGGGTGATGCCCAGCGTCCGCGCGCGCAGGCGCAGTCGCGCGGCCGCGAACAGCGTCTCGACCGCTTCGGGCAGGGCACCGAAGCGGTCGATGGTCTCGCTCTTCAGTGCGTCGGCGTCGTCGGGCGTGGCGGCTGCGGTGAGGCGCTGGTAGAGCGCGAGGCGGGTATGCACATCGGGCACGTAGTCCTCCGGGATCAGCGCGCTGGCGCCGAGGTCGACGGTGCAGCTCTCGTCGCTCAGCGCCTCGTCGCTGATCGCGCCGCTGCGCACGGCGCGCACCGCACGTTCCAGCAGCTCGGCGTAGAGCGTGAACCCGACCTCCTCGATCTGGCCGGACTGCTCGTCGCCGAGCAGCTCGCCGGCACCGCGGATCTCCAGATCGTGCGTGGCGAGCTGGAAGCCGGACCCGAGATCGCCGAGGTTCTCGATGGCCTCCAGACGCTTCTCGGCGTCGGACGGCAGGTGGGTGCGCGAGGGCACCAGCAGATAGGCGTAGGCGCGATGGTGGCTGCGACCGACGCGGCCGCGCAGCTGGTGGAGCTGCGCCAGGCCGAAGGTGTCGGCCCGGTTCATGACGATGGTGTTGGCGTTGGGGACGTCGATGCCGGATTCGACGATGGTCGTGCAGCACAGCACGTCGAAGCGGTGGTGATAGAAGTCGAGCATGACCTGCTCGAGCTCGCGCGTGCGCATCTGGCCGTGCGCCACGCGGATGCGCGCCTCGGGCACCAGCTGGCGCAGATCGGCGGCGACGCGCTCGATGTCCTTGACCTGGTTGTGCAGGTAGTAGATCTGGCCGCCGCGCTTGAGCTCGCGCATGAAGGCTTCCTGCACCAGGGCCTGCTCCCAGTCCGCGACGAAGGTCTTGATCGCCATGCGGCCCTCCGGCGGCGTGGCGATGATGGAGAGATCGCGCAGGCCGGCCAGCGACATGTTGAGCGTGCGCGGGATCGGCGTCGCGGTCAGCGTCAGCAGGTCGACCTGCGCGCGCATGGCCTTGAGCTTCTCCTTGTGGCGCACCCCGAAGCGGTGTTCCTCGTCGACGATGACCAGCCCCAGCTGCTTGAAGCGCACGTCCGGCTGCAGCAGGCGGTGCGTGCCGATGAGGATGTCGACCTTGCCCTCGCGGGTCTCGGCCAGCATGTCCTGCAGGTCCTTGTCGCTCTTCAGGCGCGAGGCCGCCGCGATGCGCACCGGCATGCCGGCAAAGCGGTCGCAGAAGTTCTTGTAGTGCTGCTGGGCGAGCAGGGTGGTCGGCACCAGCACGCACACCTGGCGGTTGCTGGTCACCGCGGCATAGGCGGCGCGCAGCGCCACCTCGGTCTTGCCGAAGCCGACATCGCCGCATACCACGCGGTCCATCGGTCGGGACGCCGCCATGTCCGCCAGCACGGCGTCGATGGCGCTCTGCTGGTCGGGCGTGGTCTCGAAGGGGAAGGCCTCGCAGAAGGCGGCGTAGTCGTCGGCGTCGGCCTGCATGACGGTGCCGACGGTGGCCTCGCGCCGGGCCTGGACCTGCAGCAGCTCGGCGGCGACGTCGAAGGCGCGCTTGCGGGCGCGGCTGGTGGCCTTCTTCCAGCGCTCGCTGCCCAGGTTGTGAAGCGGCGCGGCCTCGTCCTCGGCGCCGGTGTAGCGGTGCACCAGGTTGAGCTGCGCCACCGGCACGTAGATGCGGTCGCCCTTGGCGTACTCGATGACCAGGTACTCGGCGGACACTCCGCCGGCGTCCAGCGTCGTGAGGCCCTGGTAGCGGCCGACGCCGTGCTCGACATGCACCACCGGGCTGCCGGGATTGAGGGCCGACAGGTCGCGCAGCAGGGTCTCGGGGTCGCGCACGCGGGTGCGGGGCCGGGCGACCTGGGCACGCAGGCCGAACAGCTGTGTCTCGGACACCAACAGCGTGCCGTCGGCAAGGCGCACCGAGTGCTGCAGCGGGCCCTGCGCGATGCAGACGCGGCCGCGGCCCGACCGGAAGTCCTGCCAGTCGGTGCATTGGCGCGCATCCATGCCGCGCGGCCGCAGCCAGTCCTGCACCGCCTGCACGCGGCCGGGCGACTCGGCCACCAGCAGCGTGCGCGGGGCTTCGCCGATGGCAGCGGCGAAGGCGTCCGCACCGTCCTCGCCGAGGGCGACCGGAGCATCGGCGCCGGGCTCGGCAGCACCGATGGCGAGCCGCGCGTGCCCCGACAGCACGGCGTCGACCGCATCGGGCGCGCGATAGAGGTCGGCCGGTGCCATCAGCGGCCGCTCGATGTTGCCGCTGTAGCGCTCGAAGCGCTCGCCGATCTGCTGCCACTGCTCGTCGAGCACCCGCGTCATCCCGGCGGGCAGACAGAGCACCGCGTCGGCGGGCAGGTGGTCCTCGATGCCGGCGGTGTGCTCGAAGAAGAGCGGGAAATAGGATTCGATGCCGGCGGGCATGATGCCGCGGCTCACCGATTCGTAGACCTTCGAGCGGCTCGGGTCGCCGGGGAAGTAGGCCCGGTACTGGCGCCGGAAGCGCTCGATGGCCTCCCGGTCGGTGGGGAACTCGCGCGCCGGCAGCAGATCGATCTCCGCGACGCGCTCGGTGGAGCGCTGCGTCTCGGGATCGAAGCAGCGGATCGATTCGACTTCGTCGTCGAACAGATCGATGCGGTAGGCGAGGTTGCCGCCCATCGGGAAGAGATCCACGAGCGCGCCGCGCAGCGCGAACTCGCCCTGGGTCTGCACCTCGGAGACCGACTGGTAGCCGGCGGCGATCAGGCGCTCGCGGAAGGCCTGCGGGTCCAGCGTGTCGCCTTCGGCGATGGCGAAGCGGCGGGCCGACAGCCAGTCGCGCGGCGGCAGCCGCAGCAGCAGGGTCTCGATGGTGGTCACGACCACCCCGCGGCGCATGGCGGGGAGCGCGGAAAGCGCGGCCATGCGGTCCGACACCAGTTCCTGATGCGGCGAGAACGCGTCGTAGGGCAGCACCTCGGTATCGGGCAGATGCGTGATGGGCACGTCCGCGTCCGCGAAGAAGCGCAGCTCGGATTCGAGGCGATAGGCCTCGCTCTCGTTGGCGCACACCACGATCAGCGGTCGGTTCTCGCGCGCCGCGGCGGCCAGGGCCATGGCGGGCGCCGGATCGGGCAGGGCGGGCCAGTCGACCGGGGCGCCGGGTTCGACGGGCAGGGGCAGGCGGAGGTCGAGCGCGTCGTCGGGCACAGCGGACTTCGGGCGGCGGGTCGGCGGGGCGCGGATTATGTCACGCACGGCATGCCCGAACCGGGGGCATCCCCGCGCCCGCTGATATACTGGCCGATCCTACAACCCGCGATTCGGACGGTTGTCGCTACGCGAAAGTGGCGGAATTGGTAGACGCACTGGATTTAGGTTCCAGCGCCGCAAGGCGTGCGAGTTCGAGTCTCGCCTTTCGCACCATTCTTTCGCTGCCGCTGGGGCAGCGCCGGCTCGGCCGGCGCCGCCGGCACTGATGTAGCGTCGCGCCGCCGTACCCGAACACACAACAGGATCGAGGAAGCATGGAAGTCGAGTTGCAAAGCCCGGGCGGTCTCCAGCGCGTGCTGCGCGTATCGGTGCCGGCGGACCGCTACGACAAGGCGGTCGACAAGCGTCTGCGCCAGATCGGAACGCGTGCGCGGATTCCCGGGTTCCGCCCCGGCAAGGCGCCCATGAAGGTCATCGCGCAGCAGTATGGTGACCAGGCGCGTGCCGACGCCATCAGCGAGCTGGTCCGCGAGACCTGGCCCGAGGCGGTGCAGCAGGCGGAGGTCAACCCGGCCGGCCAGCCGAGCTTCGAGGTCGACGACGAGACCCAGGGCACGGATCTCGTCTACCGCGCCAGCTTCGAGGTCTACCCCGAGATCGAGCTGAAGGCGCTGGACAGCCTCGCGGTCGAGCGGCCGGTGGCCGAGGTCACCGAGGCCGACATCGACAGGCTGGTCGAGAACCTGCGCCAGTCGCGCAAGAGCAAGGAGACCGTCGCGCGCGCCGCCGCCGAGGGTGATGCCGTGCGTATCGACTTCGAGGGCCGCATCGACGGCGAGACCTTCGAGGGTGGCTCGGGCGAGAACCAGGAGGTCGAGATCGGCGCCGGGCGCTTCCTGCCCGAGCTTGAGAACGGACTCGTGGGCCATGCCGCGGGCGAGACCTTCGACGTGCCGGTGACCTTCCCGGACGACTATCAGGCGGAGGATCTGAAGGGCAAGCAGGCGACGTTCTCGGTGACCATGAAGGAGGTCAACGAGGTCACGCTGCCCGAGATCGATGCCGAGTTCCTGGAAGCCCACAGTGTCGACCCCGAAGCCGGCGTCGACGGCCTGCGCGCGAAGTGCCGGGAGGCGCTCGAGCGCGAGCAGAAGAAGGCCTCGCGCAACCAGCTCAAGGCGGCAGTCATGGATCGGCTGCTGGAAGCGCACCAGTTCGATGTCCCGCAGGCCATGGCCGCCGACGAGATCGGCCGGCTGCGCGAGGAGACCGTGGCGCGCTTCCAGGCCGCCGGGCTGTCCGACGAGCAGAAGAAGCAGATGATTCCCGACGAGCTGCTCCAGCCGCAGGCGCAGCGCCGCGTCTCGCTGGGCCTGCTGCTCGGCGAGCTCATCCGCGCGCACAGCATCGAACTCGATCAGCAGCGCCTCGATGCTACGCTCGAAGAACTCGCCGCCGAGTACGAGGAGCCCGAGAAGGTGAAGCAGCACTACCGGTCGCAGCCGCAGATGATGCAGGGACTGCGCGCGATGGTGATCGAGGAGCAGGTCGTGGACCACATCCTCGCCTCGGCGACGGTGACCGACAAGTCGATGCCGCTCGAGGAACTGCTCAACCAGCGTCAGGGCGGCTGAACACGCGGCATCCTTCCCAATCGCAAGTCAGGAGACCAGCATGACCGAATCCGTGCACGCGCAGCACCTGGTGCCCATGGTCGTGGAGCAGAGCCCGCGCGGCGAGCGCGCCTTCGACATCTACTCGAGGCTGCTGCGCGAGCGCGTGATCTTCGTCACCGGTCCGATCGACGATCACGTCGCGAACCTGATCGTGGCGCAGCTCCTGTTCCTGGAGTCGGACAACCCCGAGAAGGACATCCACCTGTACATCAACTCGCCGGGTGGCGTCGTGACCGCGGGGCTGTCGATCCTCGACACCATGCGCTTCATCAAGCCTGACGTCGCGACCATGTGCGTGGGCCAGGCGGCCAGCATGGGCTCGCTGCTGCTGGCGGCCGGCGCCAAGGGCAAGCGCTACGCGCTGCCGCATTCGCGGGTGATGATCCATCAGCCGCACGGCGGCGCGCAGGGACAGGCCTCGGACATCGAGATCCAGGCCCGCGAGATCCTCTATCTGAGACAGCGCCTGAACGAGATCCTCGCCGAGACCACCGGACAGTCGGTGGAGACCATCGAGCGCGACAGCAACCGCGATTTCTTCATGTCCGCCGATCAGGCCAAGGAGTACGGCGTGATCGACGACATCATGACGCGTCGCGAACCGCCGGCGGGCAACCGCTGATCGGCCGGTGCCGCGCGTCCAACGGCGCGCGCACGGGTTTTGCAAGCGGGTTACAGCGTGCTAATAATGCGGTAGCCCGGTTTCGGGCAGCCAGAGGTCAATCATGAGTAACGACAACCGCGGAACCTCCAACGGACGAGTGCTGTACTGCTCCTTCTGCGGAAAGAGCGAGCACGAGGTGCGCAAGCTCATCGCGGGGCCGTCGGTGTACATCTGCGACGAGTGCGTGGACCTGTGCAACGACATCATCCGCGAGGAGGTGCAGTCGCGTCCGCAGCATGCGGGCCTGCCCAAGCCGCAGGAGATCCGCTCGGTCCTCGACGAGTACGTCGTGGGGCAGGAGCAGGCCAAGAAGATCCTCTCGGTCGCGGTCTACAACCACTACAAGCGGTTGAACAGCAAGGACGACAAGGACGGCATCGAGCTGTCCAAGTCCAACATCCTGCTGATCGGCCCCACCGGCTCGGGCAAGACCCTGCTCGCCGAAACGCTGGCGCGCCTGCTGGATGTGCCCTTCGCCATCGCCGATGCCACCACGCTCACCGAGGCGGGTTATGTCGGCGAGGACGTCGAGAACATCATCCAGCGCCTGCTGCAGAAGTGCGACTACGACGTCGAGAAGGCACAGCGCGGCATCATCTACATCGACGAGATCGACAAGATCTCGCGGAAGGCCGAGAACCCGTCGATCACCCGCGATGTGTCGGGCGAGGGCGTGCAGCAGGCGCTGCTGAAGCTCATCGAGGGCACCACCGCCAGCATTCCGCCGCAGGGCGGGCGCAAGCACCCGCAGCAGGAGTTCCTGCAGGTCGACACCTCGGGCATCCTGTTCATCTGCGGCGGCGCCTTCTCGGGGCTCGAGCGGGTGGTCCAGAACCGCACCGAGCGCACCGGCATCGGCTTCGGCGCGCACGTGCGCTCGCCGGTGGAAGGGCGCGATGCCACGCTGCTGCGCGGTGTCGAGCCGGAGGATCTGGTGCAGTACGGTCTCATCCCCGAATTCGTCGGGCGTCTGCCGGTGGCAGCGGTGCTCGAGGAGCTCGACGACGAGGCGTTGGTGACCATCCTGCGCGAGCCCAAGAACGCGCTCATCAAGCAGTACACCAAGCTCTTCCAGATGGAGAACGTCACGCTCGAGTTCCGCGACGAGGCGCTGCGCGCCATCGCCCAGAATGCCCGCGAGCGCAAGACCGGTGCGCGCGGCCTGCGTACGATCCTCGAGAAGATCCTGCTCGACGTCATGTACGACCTGCCGAGCATGGAGCACGTCTCCAAGGTGGTCGTGGACGACGCGGTGGTCCGCGGCGAGTCGAAGCCCTATGTGGTCTACGAGAACACCGACGCGCAGCGCGACGTCAAGTCGAGTGCCTGACCCCGGGCGACCCGCCCGCCTTGAAAAGCGGGCGGGTCGCCCCGATGTTCGTTGCAGAGCTCCCAAGCGCGGCGCCCTCGAGGCGCCGCACTCGTTTCAGCCGAGGTGACCCAGGGCATGACCAGTACCCACGAAAGCCAAACGCCTGTTCTCCCGCTGCGCGACGTCGTGGTGTATCCGCACATGGCGATCCCGCTGTTCGTCGGGCGGGAGAAGTCCATCCGCGCGCTTTCCGCGGCCATGCAGGACGACAAGCGGATCCTGCTGGTGGCCCAGCGCACTGCCGACAAGGACGATCCCGGCGCCGACGACATCTACGAGGTCGGCACCCTCGCCAGCGTGCTGCAGATGCTGAAGCTGCCCGACGGCACCGTGAAGGTGCTGGTCGAGGGCGCCCAGCGTGCGCGCATCCGCGAGCTGCAGACCGGCGACGACTACCTCCAGGCCGAGATCGAGATGCTCGAGGAGGACGATTCCGCCAGCGAGGGCCGGGAGACCGACGCGCTGATGCGCTCCACGGTGGCGCTGTTCGAGCAGTACATCAAGCTGAACAAGAAGGTGCCCGCCGAACTGCTGCCGTCGCTGAGCGCGATGGACCAGCCCGGCCGGCTGGCCGACACCATTGCGGCCCATCTCAATCTCAAGCTCGAGGACAAGCAGGCCGTGCTCGAGGTGGGCGGTGCCCACGCACGTCTGGAGCACGTCCTGGCGGCTCTGGAGGGCGAGATCGACACCCTGCAGATCGAGAAGAAGATCCGCGGCAGGGTCAAGTCGCAGATGGAGAAGTCGCAGCGCGAGTACTACCTGAATGAGCAGATGAAGGCCATTCAGAAGGAGCTCGGCGAAGGCGAGGACGGCTCCAACGAGCTCGAGGAACTGGGCAACAAGATCGAGAAGGCGGGCATGCCCAAGGCCGTCAAGTCGAAGGCGCTCGCCGAGTACAACAAGCTCAAGATGATGTCGCCGATGTCGGCCGAGGCGACGGTGGTGCGCAACTATCTCGACTGGCTGACGCAGGTGCCGTGGAAGAAGCGCAGCCGCTCGCGCATCGATCTCGACCTCGCCCAGGAGATCCTCGACCGCGATCACTACGGGCTCGAGAAGGTCAAGGAGCGCATCGTCGAGTACCTGGCCGTGCAGAGCCGCGTCAAGAAGCTGAAGGGCCCCATCCTTTGCCTCGTGGGACCGCCCGGTGTCGGCAAGACCTCGCTCGGTCGCTCGGTGGCCGAGGCCGTCAACCGCAAGTTCACGCGCATGAGCCTCGGCGGCGTGCGCGACGAGGCCGAGATCCGCGGTCATCGCCGCACCTACATCGGGTCGCTGCCCGGCAAGATCGTGCAGAACCTCTCCAAGGCCGGCACCAAGAATCCGCTGTTCCTGCTCGACGAGGTCGATAAGATGGCGATGGACTTCCGCGGCGATCCGAGCTCGGCGCTGCTGGAGGTGCTCGATCCCGAGCAGAACACCGACTTCAACGACCACTATCTCGAAGTGGACATCGACCTCTCCGATGTCATGTTCATCTGCACGGCGAATACGCTGAACATTCCGGCGCCGCTGCTCGATCGCATGGAGGTCATCCGCATCCCCGGCTATACCGAGGACGAGAAGGTCAACATCGCGAAGAAGTACCTGCTTCCCAAGCAGATCGAGCGCAACGGCGTGCGCGAGGGCGAGCTCGCGCTCACCGACGATGCACTGCGCGCGATCGTCCGCCACTACACGCGCGAGTCCGGCGTGCGCAATCTGGAACGCGAGATCAGCAAGATTGCGCGCAAGGTCGTCAAGGAGATCCTCTCGTCGGAGGGCAAGAAGAAGAAGGTCCGCGTCACCGCCAAGAACATCGACAAGTACCTGGGCGTCCGTCAGTACCGCTACGGTCGGGCCGAGGAGACCAACGCCATCGGGCAGGTCACCGGTCTGGCATGGACCGAGGTCGGTGGCGAGCTGTTGACCATCGAGGCGGCCTTGTCACCCGGTCGCGGCAAGCTCACGCAGACCGGCAGCCTGGGCAACGTCATGCAGGAGTCGGTGCAGGCCGCGCTCACCGTGGTGCGCGGGCGCGCCGCGGCACTCGGCATTCCGCCGGACTTCTACACCAGCAACGACGTGCATGTGCACGTCCCCGAGGGTGCCACGCCCAAGGATGGCCCGAGCGCGGGTGTCGGCATGTGCACGGCGCTGATCTCGGCGCTGACGCGCATCCCGGTGCGCGCCGATGTCGCCATGACCGGCGAGATCACCCTGCGCGGCGAGGTTCTGCCCATCGGCGGGCTCAAGGAGAAGCTGCTGGCCGCCCACCGCGGCGGCATCCAGACCGTCCTGATCCCCGAGGAGAATCGCAAGGATCTCGCGGAGATACCGGAGAACATCAAGGGATCACTCGACATTCGCCCGGTGCGCTGGATCGATGACGTCATCGCCGTCGCGCTCGAACGCGTGCCGGAGCCGTTGAGCGAACCGGCACCGGCGGGCGAGGCGAGCATCGGCGGGGAGCCCGCGCGTGCGCACTGATGCCCGGGCACGCGGTGCGCGAATTTTTGGCATGATCGCCCTTCATGGCGTTGACGCCGCAACGGCGCCCATGCGATAACGATGCCATGCGCTATGCACTACTCGTGTACCGGCATGCCGGGGCTCACGGGGGGTGTTTTTTCAAGAACCACCACGAGTATCGAGGGGATTTCACACGATGAACAAGTCGGAACTGATTGACGCGGTCGCAGCCAGCGCGGATCTTTCCAAGGCGGATGCAGGCCGTGCGATCGACGCGACGATCGAGTCCTTGACCAAGGCACTCAAGAAGGGCGACAAGGTGTCGCTGGTCGGCTTCGGTACCTTTGAAGTCCGTGAGCGTGCCGCGCGCACCGGCCGCAACCCGAAGACCGGTGCCACGCTCAAGATCAAGGCGAGCAAAACTCCTGCGTTCAAGGCTGGCAAAGCGCTCAAGGACGCGGTAAACTGATCGTCTTTCCGGAGGTGCTTGTACAGGGTGCTTAGCTCAGTTGGTAGAGCGTCGCCCTTACAAGGCGAATGTCGGCGGTTCGAACCCGTCAGCACCCACCAGCCTCTCGGTTAAAGGCATCACGCGGAGCGGTAGTTCAGTCGGTTAGAATGCCGGCCTGTCACGCCGGAGGTCGCGGGTTCGAGTCCCGTCCGCTCCGCCACCTTGTAGAAAGGCGCCTGTTACCGGCGCCTTTGTTGTTTTGGGCCCTGTTTCCCAAGAATCGGCGCCGCGGCAAGAGCCCTGCGCCCGCCACGAGATCTCAAGATGCTGCAGTCCCTGCGTGATCGCACGTCCGGCGTCGTCGCCTGGTTCATCGTCGGTCTACTGATCATTCCCTTCGCCTTCTTCGGCATTGAGCAGTTCGCGACCGGTACCGCGGACCCGAAGATCGCCACCGTCGGCGACAAGGACATCACCCAGAGCGAGTTCCGCAATGCCTACAACCAGCGCTACCAGCGACTGGTGCAGATGCTGGGCGAGAACTTCGATGCCTCCACGCTCGATCAGGCCGCTTTCCGGTCCGGTGTCCTGGAGGACATGATCCGTCAGGAGGCGCAGCTGCAGTACGCCTCCGAAGAGGGCTGGCGGGTCAGCGACCAGGAGCTGATGGCCTTCCTGCGCACGGTGCCCGCCTTCCAGCAGGAGGGCACATTCTCGCCGCAGACCTATCGTGACCGGCTTGCGCGGCAGGGCATCGAGCCCGAGCGCTACGAGAGCCAGCTCCGCGACGGCCTGCGCTCGGAGCAGTTGCGCACCGCGGTGGTGAGCTCGGCCTTCACCGTCGCGCCGGAGCTGGAGCGTGCCCGCGCGGTACGCGCGCAGCAGCGCACCTTCGAGATGGTGCGGGTGCCCGCCTCGCGCTTTCTGAGCGAGAGCGAGCCCGCGGACGACGCCGTTGCGGAAGCATACGAGACATCCAAGGAAGAGTATCGGGTGCCCGAGCGCGTCAGGCTCGCCTATCTCGAGATCGACCGCGATGCACTCGCCGAAGCTCAGCCGGCTCCGGAAGAGGGCGTGCTGCGCCGCATCTATGAAGCCGAGGCGGCATCGCGCTTCTCCGAGCCGGAGCGACGGGAGGTCCGGCATATCCTGACCGAGGGCGAGGACGCCGAGGCCCGCATTCGCGAGGCCGCACAGCGGATCGCTTCCGGCGAGGATTTCGCCGCCGTGGCGAGCGAGGTCTCGGACGATTCGGGCAGTGCCGAGGACGGCGGTTCGCTCGGCTGGATCGAGCGCGGCGAGATGGTGCCGGCCTTCGAGGAAGCGGCCTTCGCACTGCCGGTCGGTGAGCTCAGCGATCCGGTCGAGAGCGAGTTCGGCTGGCACGTGATCCGGGTCGAGCGGATCGACGAGCCGCAGACGCTGCCGTTCGAGGACGAATCCGTGCAGCAGCAGCTCGAGCGCATGTACCGCGAGCGCGAGGCCGACGTCATCTTCCGCGAGGCGCTCGAAACCGTCGAGCGCGTGTCCTTCGAGCAGCCGGCATCGCTGGAACCCGCGGCGGAGGCCGCCGGTCTCGAGGTCCAGGTCAGCGACTGGCTGGCCCGTGGCAGCAACGCCGGCCTCCTGTCCAATCCCGAGGTCGCGGAGGTCGCGTTCGGCGATTCGCTGGCGGCTGGCGAGAATTCCCGCCCGCTGGAGATCGCACCCGGCCGGGTGCTGGTCGTGCGCCAGCGCGAGCACGAGGAATCCCGCGTCCAGCCGCTGGAGGAAGTGCGCGAGGCGGTGGCCTCCCGGCTGCGTCGCGAGCGTGCCGGCGCGCGTGCTCGCGAGGTCGCGGAGAACATGCTGCAGAGCCTGCGCGAAGGTACCGAGCTCGCCAGCCTCGCGGAGTCGCGCGAGCTCGAGCTGGAGATCGCCGAATCGGTGGCACGCGACAGCAGCAGCTGGGACCGGCGCGTGCTCGACGTGGCCTTCTCGCTGCCGCGCCCGGATCAGGCCGGGTCGAACGTGGTCGCGGAGCTGGTCGGGTTCGGCTCCGAGGGCTTCGGGGTGATCGCGCTGCAGTCGGTCACGGTGCCCGAGGCAGCCGATGACGACGTCGACACGCTGCGGCAGCGCATCAGCGGGCGCCTGGCCGGCGCCGAGTACGCGGGCTACGAACAGCACATCACCGAGGCCATCGACGTCGAGCGGCACCGCTCGGTGAGCGACGCCGAGACACAGGGGCAGCAGCCCTAGTGTCCAGGCGGCGGCACTGGCGGCGCCCGGGCGGCTGACCGATGCTCAGCCGGCTGCCTGCGCTGCACTGGCAGATCGCGATCGCGCTGGTCCTGGCGATCGCCGCCGGCTTCCTGCTGGACGACAGTGCCACCTTCCTGGCGGTCGCCGACTTCCTCGGCGAGTTGTTCCTCAACGCGCTGCGCATGCTGATCGTGCCGCTCATCGTGTCGTCGATGATGCAGGCGATGCTGAACCTGCCGGCGGCCAGCGCGGTGGGGCGGCTCGGCGCGCGGCTGCTCGGCTGGATCGGGCTGTCCACACTGCTCGCCGTGATCGTCGGCATGCTGATGATCAATACCTTCCAGCCGGGCGTGATCGATGGCCAGCCCGCAGGCGAGACGCTGGGGCTGGACGCGAGCACCGCGCAGGTGACCGAGCGCGTCGAGGGGGCGGCGACCAGCGATATCGCCGACATCTTCCTCCGCATGCTGCCGCCCAACATCGTGGGCGCAGCGGTGGAGACCCAGATGCTCGGGCTGATCGTGTTCAGCCTGCTGTTCGGCTTCTTCGCCTCCCGGCTGCGCGGGGAGCTGCGCGACCAGCAGCACCGCTTCTGGCAGGGCGTGTACGAGATCATGCTGCAGATCACCGCCCTGGTCATGCGGTTCGCGCCCATCGGCGTGTTCGCGCTGGTCGGGGCCACCGTGGCGAAGACGGGCTGGGAGGCCTTCGGCCCGCTGCTGGTCTTCTTCGGCTGTGTCGCCGGCGCGCTGCTCCTGCATCTGCTGGTGGTGCTGCCGGCGCTGGTACGCGTGCTCGGTGGCGTCTCCGGCTTCCGGCACCTGCAGGCGATGATGCCGGCGCTGCTCACGGCATTCTCGACCAGCTCCTCGGCCGCGACGCTGCCCGTCTCGCTCGACTGCGTGCAGCGGCGCGCCGGTGTGTCGCCTTCGACCTCCGGGTTCGTGCTGCCGCTGGGCGCCACCGTCAACATGAACGGCACTGCGCTCTACGAGTGCGCCGCGGCGCTCTTCATCGCCCAAGCCTACGGGCTCGATCTCAGCCTGGCGTCCCAGTTTCTTGTGGTGATGCTGGCGCTCCTTACCTCGGTCGGCGTGGCGGGCGTGCCGTCTGCGAGCCTGGTGGCCATCGCCGTCATCCTCGGGGCCATCGGCCTGCCGCTGGAAGGCGTGGGCCTGATCCTCGCCGTGGACCGCATCCTCGATATGATGCGCACTGCCGTCAATGTCTACGGCGACACCTGCGGCGCCGTGATCATCGCGCGCGGCGAGGGCGAGTCGCCGTACGCGGCGGACCCCGATTCCGCCTCGGCCGACCACGCCTAGAGGCCGGTTCCGGGGCCCGCCTGCCGGGCCCCGGTCGCGATCGCTTCAGCGGTAGCGCCCTTCCGGGCGCAGCGTTTCCTCCACGGGCCGGAGCTCGATCTCGCCAAAGCGGGCACCGGGCCATTTCGCGGCGATGCGGATGGCCGCATCGAGGTCCGGCACGTCGATCAGGAAGTAGCCGCCGAGCTGCTCCTTGCTTTCCGTGAAGGGACCATCGGTAAACGACAGTCGTCCGTCGCGCACCTTCAGCGTGGTGGCACTGGTGGCGCTGCGCAGTGGCTGCGCATCCAGCAGCACTCCCGCTTCGCGCAGTTCGTCGACATAGGCGAGCGTCTCCTCGCGGACCGCGTTCCACTCGGTGCGCGACATCTCGTCGAAGACGGCTTCCGCTTCGTAGATGTTAGCGCCGATGCAAAACTGACC